>NZ_BJKJ01000005.1:0-237167 GCF_006538305.1 Alteromonas sp. KUL17 | reverse complement strand
CTAAATGCGGGTTTGAGAGCAAGCGGTCAGCACGTTTAATCCGATGTTTTTCAAAGTCTTTAGTATTAATTCCTCGACCTATGCTGGTTACAGTTGCAGCGCTTCCATTAAGTAGAGTTTTGACGCACGCCGTGACCGCACTTAGACGAGTTTTATGCATATTGTAGCTGACAAGCGTAACGACTTTGTTCACAATAGATAGAGCATTCATGGCTGTTTGGCCTCAGTGAAGTTTGGCGATTGATCTGATCACCAAACGTCATGAATGTTCCTATCTTTTTTTATCTCACTGATATCGTTATATTATCTGTGGGGATACCTCAGACTCTGACCCCTTTTTTACTGGGTTAGGCGTACTTTGAAGAATTCTGCGAGGGTTTTGCTGATAACTGGGTGTTGGGTGTCTTGGTTAAATAGGCAAATATTGACCTTTCCCAACTTAGGTAAATGCGGGTGGTTTAACACGGCTAAATTTGCCGGTAAGCTCGACTTCGCCAATGCAGTCACGCCAAGGCCTTGTTGGATAGCAGCAACAAGTCCGCCTAAATCGGCGTTGGTGTAGCTAATCTTCCAAGCAAAGGTTTGCTGCTTAAGCTGTTCAATTACTCGGCTTCTGTACATACAGCCATCCGGCGCTAGCACTAGCGGAATGTTATTCCCCACTAATGGGTGAGCGGTATCACCTACCCATACCACATCGTCTTCTATTACCACTTCACCTTCGGTTTGCTCGCCAGGGTTTACCAGTGCCAGAATTAAATCGAAGTGATCTCGTTGAGACGGGTGAAGTAGATCGCGACTTAGCGCCGACGTTACTTCTAACGATACATCTGGGTAACGCTTCGAAAACTCACCAATTAAGCCCGGCAGTAGGGTAGAGGCAAATTCGTTGGGAATGCCCAAGCGTAATCTACCGCTAAGTGGCGCAGGAGTAAGGCTTCGAAAGATGTTGTCGTTAAGCTCTAGCAGTTCTTTCGCTTTTGGATAAAGCCAGTTGCCATCGGCGCTAGGTACGTGACGCTGACCTACCTTGGTGAACAACTTTCGGTCTAGCTGCGATTCAAGCTTTTTGATTTGTAAACTAATAGCAGGTTGAGAGCGACCCAAAAAGTCGCCTGCCTTTGCATAGCCACCAAGCTCTATAACGCTAACAAAGGTACGTAAGGTATCAAGGGAAAGCTGCTTCATGTTGATTTGCAATCTTAATGTAGTTTAACCAATACATTATAAATATAAATGTATTGATAAGAAATTCCAATTTGTTGCATAAACGTTAGCTCACTATACTCAATTTCGTTTTCTACCTTTCAAATTAAAAAGAGTAAGTGGAATGTCTAATACCACCGCCTTACACGCAAAGCACCTAGAAGCGGGTGCGAAAATGGTCGATTTCTTCGGCTGGGATATGCCAATTAACTATGGTTCACAAATTGAAGAGCATCACGCTGTGCGTCAAGACGCCGGTATGTTTGATGTGTCTCACATGACCATTGTTGACGTAAAAGGCGCGCAAGCCAAAGCGTATCTTCAGTATCTTTTAGCCAACGACGTGGCAAAATTAAAAGACAAAGGCAAAGCGCTATACAGCGGCATGCTTAACGAAGAAGGCGGTGTTGTAGACGACCTTATCGTTTATCACTTCGACGAAACTAACTATCGTTTAGTGGTTAACTCAGCAACGCGCGAAAAAGACATGAACTGGTTAATGAGCAAAGCAGAAGGCTTTGACGTAACCATCACCGAGCGCCCTGAATTTGCCATGATTGCCGTACAAGGCCCTAACGCAAAAGAAAAAGCCGCTAACCTGTTCAGCGCAGCGCAAAAAGAAGCGGTAGCGGGCATGAAGCCATTCTTTGGTGTACAAGCAGAAGACTTGTTCATTGCTACCACAGGCTATACCGGTGAAGCTGGCTACGAAATTATGGTGCCAGCGGAGCAAGCAGAAAGCTTCTGGCAAGCACTGCTAGACGCGGGTGTTAAGCCATGCGGCCTAGGGGCTCGCGACACACTTCGCCTTGAAGCAGGCATGAACCTGTACGGACAAGATATGGATGAAACCGTATCGCCACTAGCCGCCAACATGGGCTGGACAATTACATGGGAACCGGCTGATCGTGACTTCGTAGGGCGCAAAGCACTAGAAGCGCAGCGCGAAGCGGGTACCGACAAGCTAGTAGGCTTGGTGATGACTGAAAAAGGCGTGCTGCGTCACGGTCTTAAAGTGAAAACAGAAAGCGGCGAAGGCGTTATCACTTCAGGTACGTTCTCTCCAACACTAGGTCACTCAATTGCGATGGCACGAGTACCAAGTGATGTTGGTGAAACAGTAGAAGTGGAAATGCGCAAAAAGTGGGTTACAGTAAAAGTGGTTAAGCCCTCCTTTGTTCGCAATGGAAAAAGTGTTTTATAAGTTAACAGAGAATAACAGGAACGATTATGAGCAACATCCCAACTGATTTACGCTATGCCGCTACGCACGAATGGGTTCGCCCTGAAGGTGACGGTGTTTTCACTGTAGGTATTTCTGAGCACGCACAAGGCTTACTTGGCGACATGGTTTTCGTTGATTTGCCAGATGTTGGCGACGCAGTAAGCACTGGCGACGACGTATGTGTTGCTGAATCGGTAAAAGCAGCGTCTGACGTTTACGCGCCAATTTCAGGTGAAATTGTAGCAATTAACGAAGACCTAGAAGATTCACCAGAACTAGTTAACTCTGACCCATACGGCGACGGTTGGCTATTCAAAATTAAAGCTGACGATGCGGCAGAAGTAGAAGGTCTGCTAGACGCTGAAGGCTACGAAAACAGCATCGACGAAGAGTAATTCGTTACGCAGTTTTAAAAGAACCATAATTTGAAAAGGGGCATGAAGATAATTCAGCCCCTTTTTAACTTAAAGATTTAACGCGCCCTTGCGGCAACCATTACGAGTGCTTAACAACGTTATGTCGAATACTTCCCCTACATTGGCTCAACTAGAGCAAAAAGATACATTTATCCGCCGTCACATTGGCCCGGGTAAAGGCGAAATTGAAGAAATGCTGTCTGCTATTGGTGCAAGCTCACTAGACGATTTAATTGAGCAAACTGTACCGGCAGGTATTGCGCTACCAGAGCCACTAAAATGTGGTGAAGGGGCGACAGAAGTTGAAGCATTAAGTGAACTTAAAGCCGTTGCGCAAAAGAACAAAATTAACCGTTCTTTCATTGGTATGGGTTACTACGATACCCACGTACCAAACGTTATTCTTCGCAACGTGCTAGAAAATCCAGGTTGGTACACAGCGTACACGCCTTACCAGCCAGAAATTGCCCAAGGTCGTTTGGAAGCCATTCTTAACTTCCAACAAGTGACCATTGACCTAACTGGCCTAGAGCTAGCATCGGCGTCATTACTTGATGAAGGTACAGCGGCAGCAGAAGCCATGGGCCTTGCTAAGCGCGTATCTAAGAACAAAAAAGCGAATGCGTTCTTCATTGCAAACGACGTTCACCCGCAAACGGTTGACGTGGTAGAAACTCGCGCTGAAATGTTCGGTTTTGAAATCATCAAAGGTGCGGCAGAAGAAGCAGCAGAACACGACGTATTCGGTGCGCTACTTCAATACCCAACCTCTACCGGTGAAGTGAAAGACATCAGCGACATCATTGCTGCAGTACAAGCGAAAAAAGGTATTGTGGCAGTAGCCGCTGACCTTATGAGCTTGGTAATGCTTAAGTCTCCTGGCGAGCTAGGTGCAGACGTTGCACTTGGTAGTGCACAGCGCTTTGGTGTACCTATGGGTTATGGTGGCCCACATGCGGCATTCTTTGCTACACGCGACAGCTACAAGCGTTCATTACCTGGCCGTATTATTGGTGTAAGTAAAGACACCCGTGGTCGCCCAGCACTTCGTATGGCGCTACAAACTCGTGAACAACACATTCGCCGCGAAAAAGCGAACTCGAACATTTGTACAGCGCAGGTGCTGTTAGCCAACATGGCAAGCTTCTACGCGGTGTACCACGGCCCTCAAGGCCTTAAAACTATTGCTGAGCGCATTCACCGCTTCGCCGACATTCTTGCTACTGGTTTGAACCAAAAAGGTGTAGCTCTTAAGCACAGCACGTACTTCGACACGCTAACCGTAATGGTAAGCAACAAAGAAGACGTACTAGAGAAAGCCTATGCAAAAGGCATGAACTTACGTGCTGACCTTGAAGGTGCGGTAGGTGTGTCGCTAGACGAAACTACCACACGTGAAGACATTGTTGCGCTATTCGACGTACTGCTTGGTGAAGAACACGGCTTATCAGTGGAAGGTCTGGATGCAGAAGTAACCACGCAAGACGTAAAATCTATTCCTGAAGGTTTAGTACGTACTAGCGACTTCCTAACCCACGAAGTGTTTAACAAGTATCACTCTGAAACAGAGATGCTTCGTTACATCAAGAGCCTTGAAAACAAAGACTTGGCGCTTAACCACTCAATGATTTCATTGGGCTCGTGCACCATGAAACTAAACGCAACGGCTGAAATGATCCCTGTAACATGGGCTGAATTCGGTCAGCTTCACCCGTTTGCACCACTAGACCAAGCAGCGGGCTATCAAGAAATGATTGCCGAGCTTAGCGAGTGGTTAATTAACGTAACAGGTTACGACGCGCTTTCAATGCAGCCTAACTCAGGTGCTCAAGGTGAATACGCAGGCCTATTGGCTAT
Organism: Alteromonas sp. KUL17; assembly: GCF_006538305.1. Classification (NCBI taxonomy): domain Bacteria; kingdom Pseudomonadati; phylum Pseudomonadota; class Gammaproteobacteria; order Alteromonadales; family Alteromonadaceae; genus Alteromonas; species Alteromonas sp. KUL17. The sequence continues at coordinate 232,463 of NZ_BJKJ01000005.1, read as the reverse complement.
TCAGCGTTACCATGAAAGCCGTGGCGAAGGTCACAGAAACGTGTGTCTAATTCCAAGCTCTGCCCACGGTACTAACCCTGCGTCTGCGCAAATGGTTAGCCTTAAAGTGGTAGTTGTAGCGTGTGATAGCAAAGGTAACGTAGACCTTAACGACCTTCGCAAAAAAGCGGAAGAAGTGGGCGATAACCTATCGTGCGCCATGATCACATACCCGTCAACTCACGGTGTATATGAAGAAACCGTACGCGAGATTTGTGACATTGTTCACCAATACGGCGGTCAGGTTTACATGGACGGCGCGAACATGAACGCGCAGGTGGGCATTACGTCACCTGGCTTCATTGGTTCAGACGTGTCGCACCTTAACCTACACAAAACCTTCTGTATTCCACACGGTGGCGGTGGCCCAGGTATGGGACCAATTGGTGTTAAGTCGCACCTTGCGCCTTTCCTACCAAACCACACGGTTGTTAACGTAGAAACGGCAGGCAAAGACTGTGGTGCGGTATCGGCAGCACCATGGGGCAGTGCATCAATTCTGCCTATTAGCTACATGTACATCAAAATGATGGGTAGCGCAGGCCTTCGCCGTGCAACTGAAGTCGCTATTCTTAACGCTAACTATGTGGCGAAGAAGCTAGAAGGGCACTTCCCAGTGCTTTACAAAGGCAACAACGGCCGCGTAGCGCACGAATGTATTATTGACCTTCGCCCGCTTAAAGAAGCAAGCGGTGTAACCGAGCTAGACATTGCGAAGCGCCTGAACGACTACGGTTTCCACGCGCCAACCATGAGCTTCCCAGTAGCGGGTACGCTTATGATTGAGCCAACCGAGTCGGAAGCGAAGTACGAACTAGACCGTTTCATTAACGCTATGGTTAGTATTCGCCAAGAAATTGCGAAAGTAGAAAGCGGTGAGTGGGATGCGACTAACAACCCGCTACACAACGCACCGCACACGCTAGCTGACATCTGTGACAGCGACTGGAACCGCAGCTACGACCGCATGCTAGCGGCGTACCCAGCACCAGAAGTACACAGAAACAAGTTCTGGCCAACGGTTAACCGTATTGATGACGTTTACGGCGACCGTAACCTGATCTGCTCTTGCCCTAGCATTGAGAGCTATGTTGAGGAGTAGGTTCTTTTAGCGGCGTTGCTTATAGAGCTTGATTGATTTGGAAGGCGAACCGGATGGTTCGCCTTTTTTGTTTTCCAAGCTCTAGGACTTAAACGGTTACTTTTAGAGCGGAGTGATTCTCCTTCTGTTGAATCTTGGGGGACCGCTTTAGACAAGGAGCGGATATTTAGAAAATTTCCTTAAACTTCGGTCCTGGTCTCAGATTTCTATATTGTTGATTTGGTAAAGAAAATCGCGTTCGCAGTGAGTAAAGTCGCTATTACAATAGGGGGATCCCCCTACTTTAGTATTAATTATTATTAATGCTTAATAAAGTGTACGCAGTGTTAGCATCTTATTAACATTTGTTTAGCAATCTGCAAATACCTACGTTAAATAAACGAATTTTCTTAAGCTTAAGTTAACGATTGAAGGTCTTGATCTGAAACGGAGAAATTATGACAAAAAGCAACCATGCAGAACAAATAGAGACGACTACCTCCTCACAGAAACATGATCAATCCGTTAGTGATGACGAACACATTGTCGAGTTAGAAAACACCGGACGAAGAAAGTTTATTGGTTACATGCTTAAGGGGTCGAGTTTTGCCGTTGCGTTACATATAACTAGCGGAGCTATACGTACTCAGGATGCCAACGCCCGGTTGTTAGGAATACCGGAACTTGCAGATGAACTGGATTTAACAGATCTTTTGCTTATCTCCGGTGACCCTTTCTACTACGATTATTTAATTAAGATAACGAGTGATAACCGTGTCCGTTTTGAGCTTCCAAGAATGGAAGTAGGGCAAGGTATATTAACTGCTGCAATGATGATTCTTGCCGAAGAGCTGGACGTTGAAATGTCCTCCATTGATGCGACTTTATCTCCGGCAGAAATCAGACGAGCGACTGGTCAAATTACAGGGGGCTCTCACGCAGTAACCTCTCTTTGGGATCCGTTGCGCAAGGTCGCGGCAGCGCTATTACATAAGATAAAATTGTCAGCCGCAGTGCATTTCGGGATTTCTGTGAACGAAATTAGTACAGAAAATGGCTTTGCAATTGATAACGATGGCAGCCGCATTGCTTACTCTGAGCTCACCGCAGGTGTTGAGGGACGCAACGATGCAGCTCGACTGGCAAAGCCTAAAGATCCGTCACAATACAAAATTATTGGTACGCCGCAAAAGCGGGCTGACGCGCGCGATATTGTTACCGGCAAACTAGATTTCGCGATGGATCTCGACATACCAGACGCGATGCCCACTGTGGTCGCTAGGCCACCCAGCTTAGGTGGTTGCGTGATCACGTATGACGATTCTGAGGCAATAGGCCTGCCCGGCGTCCTTGCCATCAAAGAAGTTCCGTTGGATGTTGATGCAAATTCCTCTGGCGTGGCCGTTGTTGCGCGTTCCTTTGGCGAAGCATTTCGGGCGCGTGATGCACTTAATATTACATGGAGTGAGGGTGCTGCCGAACATCTATCTGACGCCGAGGTCATTGAGCAGTTACGTGCGATAAACCTGCCAACCTTACCTAAAATTCCTCTGGCTACCGATTCGGTTGGCGGCGAGTTCATCTTTCCTTATTTGGCGCATGCCCCTATGGAAACCATGACAGCAGTTGCTGATGCAACCGGCTCAAAGATCAGGGTATGGACTGGCGCCAAGACGCCACTTGCAGCACAAGCCAAAATTGCGCGTGAACTTGGAGTCTTACCCACTGACGTTGAGGTGAATGTAATTCAGAGCGGCGGCTCATTTGGCCGTCGCTTATTTTTTGATGCAGCAGTTGAAGGCGCGCGTATTTCACAAATTGTAAACCGCCCCATCAAACTTATGTTTACCCGACAGGACGACACAAAGTTTGGCCGCGCACGACCGCTCAGCTTGCACAACGTAAAAGCGACTTACACTAGAGGTTTTTTAATAGGCAAAAAAGTGTTGTCGTTTGACCATCGCGCTGCGACCGCTGAATTGGACCTCGAACATGGCTTTGGCGACGGTATTACTGCATTGGGAGGAGAATTAGCTCCCGCTGCTTTCAGCCAGACAGTCTGGCACTCAACGCAACTAGTGCAATATAAGTTTGGTGCAACTTCCTTGCTGCTAAACGAAAAAAAATTCGTTGTGCCAACCTCCTCTTGGCGCGGCATCTACTCCGGCACAGCTGCCGTCGCAAACGAGATAGTTGTTGACGAATTGGCACGCGCAATGAACGAGGACGAATGCCAGTTCAGATTACAAATGCTTGATGATGAGCGCTCCAAAGCTGTCCTGCGGAAAGTTTCTCGAGAGGGCAAGTGGGGAAGGAGAATGAAAAAAGGACGTGCCCAGGGCCTCGGGTTACATAAAGAGTATAAGTCTCGAGCCGCAGTGCTTGTTGAATTACAAACGTTCAAAAATCCGGAGAAAGAATGTAAAGTCACTAAGATTGTTGTTGCGCTGGATGTGAACCGAGTATTGAATCCAACCGGCCTAGAGGCGCAAGTTATCGGTGCGGCAACCGATGCCATTACCTATATGATTCGCACCAGTTTACACCTCGACAATGGCGCAATACGCGAGAGCAGTTATGGCGATTTTGAGATTGCTCGAATGCGCAACACGCCACCAAAAATTGAAGTGCACTTTATGCCGCCTAACGGAGAAACACCGGGAGGTGCAGGCGAGTTGGTAGTGCCTGCGGCGGCAGCGGCGATAGCCAACGCATTTGCCAGGGCGACGGGTATCGCACCACGTCGTTTTCCACTTCGTGACTTCTATCCAGAGGGTTAATTTATGCCACAAATTACATTTAATGTTAACAATAACCCGGTTTCTATCGACGCTGAAAACGATGATGAGCTTCTGTATCTCTTGCGTGATCGACTTGGTATTACTGGCCCAAAATATGGTTGCGGTGTTGGCGTGTGTGGCGCTTGCACTATCTTTAAAGACGGTGAGCTAGCCCGCCCATGCATTGTTCCGATGGAAGAAGTGGAAGGTGCATCGCTAACCACTATTGAAGGGCTTGCGGTCGATGATATTCTGCATCCGGTGCAAGAAGCATGGATAAACGAAGATGTCGCTCAGTGTGGGTTTTGTCAGGCTGGGCAAATTTTAACCGCCGTCAAACTATTGGAGTCTAATCCCAATCCCAACGATCGTGACATTGATGAAGCTATGAGCGACAATATCTGCCGCTGTGGTACCTATCATAGAATTCGAAAAGCCATTAAACATGCTGCAGCTTTGATTCAGCAGACGACATAAGAAGCTAGTTTTTGGGAAAACGGGCGGGGCTGAGAAGGACACCTTAATTTGTATAAGCTCAGAACTAACCTGAGTATTTCGCCTATAGGGTTGGTAGTCTGTAGACTGCTTAAAGCGAATTGCAGGAATTTCACCTGCTTTTAATTGGAGGGCTGCTTTACGTAAATAGCAGCCGTCTAGCTTAGAATATACTAAGGGTGGTAACTGGAACAAAAAGGATTAGGGGCATGTATCAGCTCACACCCTACAATCTATTCTTCCCTAACACCCCGAATCCTCTCATCCATAACAAGTTCTTTAACCAGCCCGTTCTCTTCATCCACCTCAAAATGAATGCTACTCCCATTCTTCGCAAAAAATTGTCCGCCCCCTTCATGAAAATATTCTTCGTTTTCAACATAGGGTAACGCGTTAAGCACAAAGCCATCGGCTGTTTTTTCTAGCACTACATCAACATTCACGGGGTTGGTCACCACATAGGTTCCAATATATTTACTTAGCTCCTTTTGGCTTATGGGTACTAACTTCCTAGTTTCAGCTTCGGAGTAGCCAACATCCAACGCTTCTTTTAAGCGTATTTCTAGTTCAGTTATCAACTGCCTACCGTTGTTGCCGTTAGTCATAATGGCGTAGCCGTTGCCGGTATCTAGCTCAATATAAAGCTGCGACATAAATCCAGCATCTGCGCCTCCGTGGCCAAAACCAAGAATGTCTCCATCTTCACTCATGTTGATAAAAAAGCCGATACCAACATTGGGCGGCTGAATACTCGGCGTATTGTTGGTTAACATCACCTGCGCGGTGGCTTGCGATATCCAGTCGTTTTTCTGCCCTAAGTACGCGCTACGAACGCCGCTTGCTAGTTTCAACATGTCTGAGGGCGTGCTCCACATGCCTGCTGCTGCAAGCGTGGCGTAGGTATGCGCGCCACCTTTAATTGGCGAGCCGTCACCGTCGTACGGCGTAGCCATATTATTTGATAAGTTGGTCGATATGGGCTGTTCGAAGCCAGAACGTGTCATGCCTAAAGGTTTAAATAAAAGCCGTTGCGACATAGATGGCAGAGGCTCGTTAGCTAAGTCCTGTAAGGTAAGTTGAGCGAGCGTAGTGCCGCCACCTGAATAGCGCATTTGTGTACCTGGTTGAAGATCAACAACAACCGCGTCTGTATTGGAAGGGGCTACACCTTCTAGCACTTGCTGCAAGTTAGGTACTGGTTCGCCCGCCGCGTAACCAGGAAAGCCATGTACAGTGGTACCCGCCGTGTGGCTTAACAACCTGCGTAAAGAAACAACGTCTTGCCCTGACCATTCATGTTCAGGTAACTGCCAGCTGGTGAGTAAGGTATTAACATCTGCGTCTAAATCTAGCGGGTTATCTTCGCGATATTTCATCAATACTGCTGCAAATGCAGGTTTAGAAATACTTCCTGCTTGAAACACCGTGTTTTCATCAACAGCCAATTCAGTGGTTAAATCTTTAACGCCGCTTTGCATGGTCCAAGCAAGTTGTCCATTTCTCATAAACGCGACAGACACACCAGGCACTTTGTAGTGCGCCTGTCTTTGCTCCAAATATTGGTAATCAACCTCTTGCCCTTCAATTCGAATGCGTTCAGTTAGCCCAGTTTTCAAAAGGTTGGCTTCTTTTGATTCTTCGGCTTGGAAGGAAGGCGAAGAGGGAGAAGCGGGCAGGGTTTCAGGCTCTGCACAGCCTGATAACGAAGCTAAACAAAGCGAAAGCGCTAAAGAGGCGAAGGTGATGTTTGTTTTCATTATGTGTATTCCATTACTATGAACGTCCAGTGTACGTTTCTATTAATATTCGCTCAATGCTAGCAATATGCTAAATCAGGCGCTCAATAGTTAGTCACCTGTACCTTCGGCAATTTTCTGTCGTAAGTTAGCCAGCCGTGTTTTAAAAGCCCCATTTTCAACATTTTCTTCATAGCTCATTGCTAACGCTTTCTCTCGCATTTCAAGTGCCATGGCTAAATCGCCGTTAGCTTCATAACCGTCTGCCAGGCTGTCGTAGGCGTCAGACTTATTAGGGAAGCGAGCTATATTTTTCTTAAAAATTGCAATGGCAGAGTCAAAGTCTTGTTTGTTTAACGCCGCATAACCCGCGTGGTTTACGGCTTTATATTCTGGCTTTGCTCCAAAAGCGTATTTTGCAGAAAGGTCTTTATAGTATTGCTCTACCGCAGGAATACCTTCTTGTATTATCGCACCTGTTGGGCGTAACGAATTTAGCTGCTTTTGAAGCGCCAAGCTCATACCTGCAAGCGCAGTCGTATTGTGGCTTTCAGATGTGTCTAGCTCCGTGTCAAAGATAAACCCTTTTCGTTCGCTGCTATTTAGCAGTTCAACGTAACGTTCGTATGCGCTTAGCATGTTTCCATCTTCGTTACCCATATTTATGTATAGATATTTGTTAAGGTCGCTATCTGACGCAAAGAACGCTTTTGCCTCTGGAAATATCACTTCGTCGTGCCACCACAAACTTGGGCTAAATGCGAAGTAACCTTGAAACAGTTCAGGCCGCTCTTGCAGTGCGTATAAGGTAAAAAGTGCGCTTAATGAATGCCCAGAAACAATCGCGTAGTTATTAGTGCGATAGTTTGCCTTTACGTATGGCTTTAGCTCTTTTTCTAGAAAGTCTAAAAAGTTGTCGGCACCACCAGATATTCCCCACTGGTTGTAGCTTTCATCATAGGTAGGTGTGAAGTCTCGCGTGCGCTCGGTGTTGGTAATACCGATAACAATCATTTCCTGCGCCATTCCAGACTGATTGAGCAGATCAAGCGTGCCTACGGTATGGGCAAAATTACGCTGTCCATCTAGCAAATATAAAACTGGGTAGGTGGTGTCTTTGTAGCGGGAATAGTTATTAGGTAAGTGAATAAGCAGTTCTCGCGACTCATTCAAAACTTCTGACTTTATTGTTGTAACTACGGCCTCGCCACGTACTTTGGCGTTTACGTGAAAGCTAAGGCTAAAAGCAAGTAAGGCGCAGATAAAAACACAGACAAGCTTTTGATACATTTGAATTTCCTTATTCTTTTTGTTTTCTTTTAATTTTATCGCGTTACAGAAAAATCAGTGACATACACAATGAGTGTAAGCTGTCATAGTTATTCAGCCTTGTCAAAGCGTCGTGGTTATTTTTTAATCATGGTGCTAGTATAAAAAAATAGATGGATTTCAAAGGCTCTGTAATGGATGACAATCTAGTAGGACTTATTTATGACGCTGCCCTTGAGCCCACGAAGTGGCCGGAACTGTTGTCCAGCTTAGTTAATGAGCTTGGCGATGTTGAAAAGTCAGTTCTGCACTCTTTTTCGAGAGTAAATCAAAGCGGCTCCGTAACTCAGCTTAAGTCTTTTGACGAAAGCGACAAAAATTCACTTTTCTCTATTCTTTCTCACCTAGACAGAGCTATTCAAATTGCAGATAGCGTAGATGCGACTACTCAGCAAAAAATGACGCACCAAGCCCTGCTTGAGCGCTTTTTTGTTCCTACGTTTATTGTTGATGCAAACTTAAGGCTTGTAGACAGCAATACCTCGGGAGCGTCTCTTTTACTGAAGAGTTCACATCTCTATAGCGCTGAAGACGAACTACGATTGAAAAGCTTCAAAGCGCAGAGGGAGTTACAAAACGCCATTAACGACATGAGCAGTGGGCAGACGCGCTGTTCGGCCATGAGTATTCGAATAGCAGACGAACATGGTGCATCTTCAATGTCTGTATTGCTTAGTCGAGAGCATGAAGCATCAAACCGATTCCTACTGATGGTGGCTTGTGCAGATACGCTTCCAAAAGTAGACGCGGAGAATATGCGGGCAATATTTGGCTTAACATCTGCAGAAGTGAAGCTTGTAAATGAGATAGTATCCGGTGCTTCTCTTGGGGATATTTCGAAAACTAGACATGTAAGTCTTAATACTCTGCGTACCCAATTGAAATCTATTTTTTCAAAGACAGCGACAAGCAGGCAAGCAGATTTAGTCAGACTAGTGCTTACGAGTCCACTCATGTTAGAGACTCCGAAACAGGCTAGCGGCAGCACAGCAGGCAATTTAGATGAATACAAGCGAAGCGAATTGCATCAGCGGTTAGTACTTTTTGACGGGCGTCAGCTTGGATATGCCGAGTTTGGAGACTTAAAAGGCGTCCCTGTATTTGTGTTTCATCCCTCCACTGGGTCGCGTTTGCAAAGCCACCCTAACAATAGCATCGCTAAAGACTTGGGTGTAAGGGTAATAGTGGCCGATAGGCCAGGCTTTGGTTTATCTGACCCACTTCCTGCCCGTAAAATTTTGGATTGGCCAGCTGACATCGAACAGTTAGCTGATCATTTGGGTTTAGACATGTTTTCTGTCATCGGCTTTTGTGGTGGTGGCCCCTATGCGCTGGCGTGCGCACACGAGTTGTCTGAAAAATTATCGGCGGTAACGTGTGTGAGCGGTGTGACGCCATTTGACAATATTAACTTAATGTATGGTGTATCACCTGCTAACAAGTTATTTGTGAAACTAGCAACTCAGCTACCCAGCGCCGTCTTTAAACTCACTACCTTGATGGCCAAGGGGCTAGTGAAAAAGCCTGAGCAATACTTAGATCATATTCACGCAAAATTATGTAAAACCGATCAGCAAGCACTTTGCGAACCCGAATTACTTGATAACTTTCAATTGGCCTTATCTCAGGCCTTTAAGCAGGGTCCAAAGGCATTTACTGAAGAACAATTACTGTTTTCTGAATCATGGCATTTTTCGGTCAGTAACATTTCTATGCCCGTTAACTTGTGGCACGGTGAAGAAGATTGTCATGTAAACATTGAGCTTGCAAGAAAACTCGCCGCCACACTGCCCAATGGAAAATTAGAAGCGACGAAGGACTATGGTCATTTTCTTATTTACCATCGATGGAGAGATATTCTATCTCACCACTTAAATAGCATGAAAAAGTAAATTTCACCTATTTGGGTGATGCCTAGCTTATAGGTTGTTTTTTACACTGCTTGGTGACAATTTGTGTAAAGGACTAAAACAATGAAATGCAGAAAACTACTCGGTGCCTCTTTACTGTTCTCGGGGTTTGCTCAATTTGCATCTGCTGGGCTACTTACCTTTGAAGACAATAGTATTTCGGGAAGTTACATTGGTAACGGCTCGTCAGTTAGCAGTTCTTTTGATTTAACGTCATTACTTGATAGTTCGCTGTTCAATTCACCGTTTGAAATCAATAGCGCTTTCATTCGATTCGAGTTTTCTGATGACGGCAATGACGCTGGGTTTCAGCAAGATAGCTTTGTTGAGAATCGCACAGGTTGGGGCAGCTGGTATTGGGTGGACCCTTTCTTCGGTTCTGATTATGTAAGGCGAACATTCAATAACTATTCAGTCACTGAGCGAAGCTCTGAAAAAGAACGATTCACTGCCATAGCAACCACAGACAATGCCAGCCAGTCTACAACAGGCGATGCGTCAGGTTCTATTTATAGTACTAGCTACTCGCGGGATGATAGAAGCTATGAAAAAGTTGGCGGTCCAGGGACATACACCGCTCTTACTCGCAACAGTAACCCCTTTTTTGGTGGAACCTACACCACAAGGACAAGATACAGCTCGGATGGCGCATACGAACAAGTCAATTCATATGAAAAAATAGAAGATAGAGACTGGAGCAGAGATACTTCTTCCTATTTGTTTCTTAATAATCTTCTAGGTGATATGAGTGCGAATGGTACGTTGAACTACTCTATGAGTGCACTAGAAGGCGACTTTCTTCTGAGCAAAGCAACATTGCATCTCAATATTGACGAGAACCCAACTCAACAGAATATTGGTACTGTTCCAGAGCCATCTGCATTAGCTACGTTCGCACTCAGTTTGTTTGTAATGTCGCTTAGAAAAAGGGCCTTGCTTGGCGTCAGGCAGCGGTAGCGTTGCGCCTTTTGGCTGTTGGTGATAAGCGATGGTGAATAATTCTTCTGGTTTTTTGGTTAAAAAATGTACTTTTGTATTGGGCGTTACGTTATATAGTCTACCACTGCCTTTTGAACTTGCTGTCTCTTCTTTAAGACATCTGCTTTTTAAACGACGGCAGTGTGTTTTGTATAACGTGAATTGGATGCTTTTGGAACTCTGAAGTTTGCGAGAACAAATTGCCAGCTATATAAAGTGACTTATATATTTTTGGAATACTTTTATGATCAAAGGGACTGTTGAAATAAAGTTTTATTGTTTTCTGTTCTTCTTTCTTTGTTTGTCAGGCTGTTCTATCTCACCCAAAGAAGATGTCTCACATGTCGGAATGAAAATATCCGATATTAATCAGGAAAAAAAGCAAGAGATTTTTGCCAATGAATTTAAGCATACCTCACCAAATTTAGGGGTCAGCCTTTCCGGTGGAGGAATGCGTTCCGCAAGTTTTAGTGTGGGTGTGCTGTCTGGGCTAAATGAAGTAGGAATTTTACCCAAGGTTGACTACCTTTCAACTGTTTCAGGTGGAGGATATGCTGCTTATTGGTATGTAAGTTCCTTATATCATTCTCAACGAATATCTCTAGAGAAGGAATTATTTGAACCAAAAGTGGATAGTTCTCTATTCTTCAATGATTGCTACCCCGCCTCTGAAAAAGATGGCTTTCCTCTCTACAAAAATACAGAGAATCACTTTTATAACACTTGCAAGGGGTACTCTGACCGCTCGACGTCTCAATATCGCTTTCAAAATCAGATAGCTCAGCAGTCTGACCTACTCAATTACTACCAAGATGGTAGTAGCGGTATTATCAACGGGTTAAAAGTGAATACCATTCAAATCATGGAGTACGCGGGTATTCTGTCTGCTCATATAGTGAGCCTGCCTGTTCATCATGTTGCCAATACGATATTCGATTGGAATGTGCAGGTTTCACCCGTTAAAAGCGCATACAACTTTGGTATAGAGCGAGCATTTGGCTTACATCCTAAAGTTCTTACAAGCGGACGCGTAGACACAAAGGTATATCAGAATAGCCAGGCTTTTCTTTGGATGGACAACTATTCTGCAGAAGACATTACTTTTGAGGAACTACAGAAAGCTTACAAAGAAAGTACGGAAAAATGTTTTGTTTACAATCGAAAAAGTAATTCCTGCAGCAAAATGCCGTTTTGGATCTTAAATACTGCGTCAAACTTGAATAGAAACGTATGTGGTTTTGATACGCCTAAGACCAAAACGGATAGAGTATTTGAATTCACTCCAGTGTCCTATGGTTCAGACAGAAATGGTTTTGTTGATAAGCCATATTCAAACCTCACATTGTCCGACGTTGTACAGCTTTCGGGGGCAGCTATGGATAGCCAATACAGTATGTTCGCATCATCTATTGGGGCTGGAGCTTTACATTTGGCCAATTTGAACTTGGGTGAGAAAATAGATAATTACCACCCTGATTCACCCACGAGTCATTGGCGAACGTTACTTCCAATTCCATTTTATTGCTTTCCAAAAATCGAATCACCTAGGCAGGCTAGCAGTATATATTTGAGCGACGGTGCACATGTTGAGCATACAGGGGCTTATGCGTTGATTCGTCGTGGCGTGAAAAACATTATTATGGTGGACGCGAGTGAAGATGATAAGGGAGAGTGGTTGGAGTTGAAAAATCTTGCAAGCATGCTTCTCGAAGAACATAACTTGAATATGACTCTCTTTAACGAAGAACATAATCCAATTCTACTATTAGACGTAAATGGTAAACCGGTTTTAAGTGCAATAGCTAACCCACTGAATGCCATGGGAAATATTTATTATGGCACTATTACTGGGTTTACTCCCGGCTTTATTGATAAGGATGAGAAAAACAACTTCATCAGACTCTGGCTCATCAAAACTGGCATTGTGCCAAAACGCCTAGCTTTAAATTGCGACGATAAAGAAGCATACCCTTGTTCGGTATCAAAGTTCATCGAGAAAAATTACTTAAAACAGTATAAAGACTGTGAAGCTAATCACTCTGGGGTGTTTCCCAACCACAGCACCATAAGAACATCAGCAGAGATGACTGTGTCTATCTACAACGCTTATAGAGATCTAGGAAAGTTTATCGCTGAGCGACTCAATATCTCTGAAGATGGAGAGTTGGCAATGAATCCATTAAATACAGAAGTAGAGAGTTTAAAACCACTAGTAACGTGTGAATAAATACAATAAAGGCAAGGAAAATGAAAAAACAGTCACTTATTGCATTCTTGATAGTAATGCTAACGGCATGTGCGGCTCCTTTGGGAACGATATCAGTACATAAAGTCGGAGATGGCGACAGGTTAACCTCTCCTCTAGTACAGTCTAAGCAACTTATTAATGACAAAAATACCGTCTTTAAAACTGATAAAAGTGGAGTTTCATCTGGTGATGATGTATTCGCTATTTATCTAACGGATACCTACCTACGATATCTAAAAGACTGGGGGGGAATAAATGAAGTTCTTATTGTTGTTGAGTTCACCGAGGCAGTTACCGGTACAACCCAAGATACAATTACTAAAATATTAGGACCCTACAATAATATTGCTGATGCAACACGAGCTCCTCTTCTCAATAAAGCGCTATATGGGCCCAAAAAAATGGAGAGCGACTTACTCACTATGAATCTGAAGGTTTATGAGTATGACTTGGAAGAGAATGAAAATAATGCCGCTATGCTCGAGTTCATCGCTGGCTCGGCTTCTGCCTTAGCTTTGGCTGATCCTGTCACTCTTGGCGAGATAAAAATAGCGAAAGAAATAGCGCAAACCCTTATCCGGACAAATGAAAATGACTTGGTAATTGACATAGATTTAGATTTCGTCGCAGGTAGTAAAAAGTATAAGACTTACTCTAATTCAAGAGTTCTCCCACTTAAAGACAGTGAGTTAGTCATAGTCAAACAGGAAGCGTGCCGAATTGGCACCTGTTGGGATTATTTCAGTAATTTTAAAAACGGTTCTGCCACGAATGGACCCGGAGTCGTTACTGATATTGTGATGGCACTACCTACTGCTGTCGTTAAAGCGACAACAGATGTTCCCGATTCTGATTCGCTTAGCCCGTTTATCCCTGATGACGTATCGGTGAGTAATAGTGGATTAATAAAAGGAATTGATAAAACTAACGGCAAGCCAGCAAAGTTCGTTCCTTTTTTGGACAAAACATGGTTAAGACTCAGCGTGGTTAAAGGTGGGGATCCATCACTTTGGACTGCAAGGCGTGCCCTCTACCCAACAGAAGAGGAAATTAACAAGCTTTTGCGTAATCCAAACGCACTTACCGTTGAAAATATGAAAGCAATGACTGCACGCATTGAGAAGATTCAGAAAGAAGTTGAAAAAGGCAATGCACAAATTGTGCTTACTTCCAAATTCAGTCGTAATGGCACACACTTTATTCTGAATGGCTCAGGTAAAAGTTCATTGTGTATGAGCCACACTAAAAACATAGAGCTCAATGAAAACCAAGCTATTTTGTACATGGACACATTAGCTGGGCACAGTGTATCAAAAGTAACCTCTTCTAAAGACACGTCTTGTTTTGAGTTAACCCACGCAAGCTTTACGCCTGATAAAGGCCTGTTTCAAGTCAATTACCAGCTGGCAGAACAGACAAACGCTGTACATTTTCCCGTACTAATTGCAGATAAGCTCACCGGAACTCCTAGTGCAAGCTGTGTGAAAGATAGCAATGGTGAAGGAAACACCGTAACGATAACGCTAACAGCCGATACCGTTAAGCAGGTTGCTGATGTTACTCTTAATAGTGAGTCTTTAGTTTTCTCTGTAGAAGGTGACAAGCTTATTATCCCACTAAGCAGTAATGCGCCAACTCTTACAGTCACTGATGTTTTTGGGGCGAGTATAAACACAGCGACTTTGACATGCCCTTAGAACCCTAACCTATTAAATTAGTGCACATTATTGAAAGACATATAGACTGCGTACTGGCTCTTTTTATTTGAAGCCAGTGCGTTTACGTTTACTGCTAAAAACATCACCTTTTGATGTGGAGTTGTTAAAAACGGTACTTGAAACAGCTCATCTCGGATATTGAAGATATCTAATTGAAAATGAGAAAGACGGTTTGAGTGAATAATAATATCGGACAAGCTAAGAGTTGGTTAACTGTTTTTAAAAATGCTCACAATGGGATAAGGCTCATAGCAAGGGCTTGAAGTCAAGGCAGTAAAAAAGCCGCAATCAGCAACGTGATGCGGCTTTCCGAGCTGGGCTGACTAGGCAGCCTTATAGAGCAATTGCGTAAAAGGGGTTAGCTAGAACGACCCTCACTCATAGCTGCCTGTTCAAATACCTTAACTCTAGACATATGATCACCTCCTTATCTTCGTTGCTAAAACTTCTTGGAAAATAACATAGGCGGTATTTTAGTAAAGTGTCGCTGCATTAAAGAAAGTTTAGGAAAAGCGAGCACAACTCAAAAACACGAATAGCGAAACCAAGTCGATAATATAAACCTGTTTAATTAAATCTACGTAACCAATGCTAACTGAAACCATTTGCGCCGCCCGTTTACGTGCAATTAACGTCTTAACGTGCAACCAGCAGTACGCAAACCCTCAAAAAGGCTAGAACTTAATGCAAACAACAAGCACGCACAAAACCAGCAAGAGTCGGAAAGCCGCACTATTGGTTACTTTTTTTGCCACCTCTTTTTTTACCTTTGCTCAGTCGAACACATCTGAACAAATTGAAATGAAGGGCAGTAAGGGCACTACTGTAACGGGTAATGTTCAGGCGTCCTTCGATAACCCCTGGGCCATGACATTCTTGCCAGACGGGCACAGCTTGGTAACGGAAAAAGCTGGCACTCTATGGCTGCTTGATGAAAACCAGCAGAAGCGTTTTGCTGTTAGTAATGTTCCAAGTGTTACTGCGCGCGGGCAAGGCGGTTTAGGTGATGTCATTATTCACCCTGACTTTGCGTCGAATAACACTATTTATATTTCGTACATTGAACGAGATGAAAAAGACGATGCGTTCAGCGGTGCGGTGATAGAACGAGCCACGCTTACCTTATCTGATAGTGGCGCGAAGCTGACTGATAGAGAGCTAATTTGGCGTCAGTCGCCGAAGGTGACGGGGAATGGGCATTACTCTCACCGCATGGCGTTTTCACCTGATGGCCATTTATTTATCACCTCGGGTGAGCGCCAGAAATTCACGCCAGCACAAAACATGGCGATGAACTTAGGTAAGGTGCTGCGCTTAAACGACGACGGTAGCGTACCTGAAGATAATCCGTTTTACGGTCAAGGCGATGTAACAGAACAAATCTGGACATTAGGTCACCGCAATCCGCTAGGCATCGATTTTGATGAGAAAGGTAATTTATGGGCTCATGAAATGGGGCCGCGCCATGGCGACGAACTTAATATTATTGAACGAGGTCGCAACTATGGTTATCCAGCAGTGTCGCAGGGCGACCATTACTCAGGCGTGAAAATTCCTAACCACGAAGACTACCCCATCTTTAAGTCGCCTGAATTGGCATGGGTGCCTGCCATTAGTCCTGCCGGTTTTATCATTTACAAAGGCGATAAGTTTAGTGACTGGAAGGGAAATGGTTTTATAGGCGGTTTGTCTTCAAAAGCGCTGGTTCGAGTTGCATTTAATAAAGACGATGAAGGCAACTGGAAGGTGGAAGAAGCAGAGCGCTATGAATGGGGCAAGCGAGTACGCGAGGTTGAGCAAGACAGTAAGGGCAATATCTATGTGCTTGAAGATAAAGAAGGCGGAAGGCTGATAAAGCTCAATTCACTAAACTAGACGCTATGTAAGCAGAATGAAGCTGAAACATAGGCTTTGAGGGCACATGAATGCACATCGATAAGTGACGATAATGTGTGCTCTCAAGCTTCGATAACTTTGTCGAGTCTTGTTCTTGAGTGACTTTTTAAAGCCTTTTTCTTTTAAATGACGTTTTTTCTAAGTTGGGCCACATTTTTACACCCCAAAGGATAAATGTGTTGCAAGAACAAGACGGTTTCGCAAATGGTTTTAGGTGTATCTGCAAGTACCTTTACGCCATGCGCAAACAATGGAGGAGTTTAGTATCAACCCGTTGAGCGATGTGATACGTTGTTCTTTAGACGAAAGTATAAGTTAACCTATTCGAACCTCAGGATCCTCATGTCACAGCCCCCCAAAAACATTAACTTTGAACGTTGCGAAGACGAGCCAATACATATTCCCGAAAGTATACAAAGTTATGGTTTTCTTATTGCTTTTAATTACAAGGACTTGAAGATTTCGATTGTCAGTGACAACTGCGAGTCAGTGTTCACTGAGCCGCTCATTGGTAAACACTTTTTAGAAATACTCTCATCAGACACGAATGAAAGGGCATTTCTTGAAGAGACGTTTGATAGGGTTACAAAAACCAAAATTAGGCTGCCTATTAAGCTTCACTTAAAAGCCTCGATGTTAGAGGAAGGAGCGGCGATAGATTATTTGGCGGTGGTTTATGATTCTGGTCACAACTATGTTGTTGAGCTAGAGCCCGCAACTGAATTCAGAGATACCTATAGCGCAGAGCAATTTATCAAACTCTATGCTATGTCTATTGCTCCGCGCTTTAAAGAAATGACGTCACTAAGAGAGATGGCTCAAGAAATGGTCTCGACCATTCGGTATCTCACAAATATGGACAGGGTAGTACTCTACAAATTCAATGATGACTACTCAGGGAAAGTTATCGCAGAAGCTAAAGCCGATGATATGGACTCATATCAAGACTTGTACTTTCCTGCGTCAGATATTCCTGCACAGGCTAGAGCGCTTTACAAAACTAACTGGGTAAGACTAACTCCTGATACTGAGTTACCTCCTGCAAGGCTAGTTCCATCGATTGAAGAATCAGGCAGAGAACCACTGGATCTCACTCGCTCGCTGCTGCGAACCTTTTCACCTATTCATCTTCAATACATTAGAAACCAAGGTTTGCGGGCTTCATTTTCGATCTCTTTAGTAACGGACGGCGAGCTTTACGGGCTAATTTCTTGCCACCATCGCAAGCCTATTTATATTCCACAAGATGTTAGGCTTCAGTGCGAAAACCTGAGTCAGCTATTTAGCTGGCATTTATTGGCGAAAGAAGAGGAAATTGCAAAGCATAAGAAGTATGCAACTGACGAAGCAGTTGATGCCATGCTAGACAGAATAGGTCCAGCAAATCCTATCAGTCGTGTAGTTAAAAGTGGTGAAAAAGCATTTTTGGAAGCGCTTAATAGTTCAGGGTTTGTTTATTATTCTCAGTACGAGACCATTACCCTCGGTTCTACTCTACCGATAGAACTCATCAAGGAAATCTTTTCCAAAGCAAGCAGCCAGGGTGGATTCCCATATACCAACGACGCGCTTTATGACGATTACCCAGAAGCACGACAGTACGGTATTGCTGGCATAATGATTATTCCTCTGTTTGAAAAGAAGCAATACTTTACCGCCTGGTTCAGGAAGGAAACCCATCGCGTCCAAAAGTGGATTGGCGCTGAAGATGAGAAGTCTGAAGATGCACCAAAAGCTCAGCGACTTAAACCCAGAGCTTCGTTCACTATTCATACCCGCACTATAAAAGGGCGCTCAACGAGTTTTGATAAGGCGGATGTTGATACTGCCAATCGCCTGAACAGGATGTTTCTTGTTTATGCACTTGATGTGCAAGAACGCATGCATATCAGTATTCAAGAGCTTGAAAAACAAGATAATTACAGAAACGAATTTCTTGCCACGTTAGCTCACGAATTGCGAAATCCGCTTGGACCTATTATGTCTGGCGCAAGTATTTTAGAAACGGTTGACGATGATAAAACGCGTAGAAGAGTGACGGCTATTATTAATCGCCAAGCGGAATACATGTCAAAACTTATCAACGATTTGATGGATGTATCGCGTATTACGCGAGGTAAGGTCAAGCTTGAGTTTGAAAAACTGAGTATTCAAGACGTGCTGTCAGATTCCCTTGAAATTGTTGATCAGCAGGTAAAAGCGAAAAAGCATAATATAACCGTAAATTATCTTGAAAAAGATGTGACGGTTTATGGCGATAAAGCGCGTTTAAGTCAGATATTCTCAAACATTATTCACAACGCTGCTAAATATACGAGTGAGCAGGGAAGGATAACTGTAGATATCAGAGAGGAAGGTGTCATGGTTGTCGTTGCTGTTAAAGATAACGGCATGGGGATACCTGAAGACAGGCTTAAAGACGTATTTAATATGTTCACCCAAATTGAGGCGCACTCGACACACACTAAAGGCGGTTTGGGAATAGGGCTTACGTTGGTGAGTAAACTTGTAATGCTGCATCACGGTGATGTGTCGGTGATGAGTGAAGGATTAGGCCGGGGAAGTACCTTTGAAGTTAGACTTCCCATTTCTAAAATGGCTTATGAGCAGTCTGACAATCAGGAAGTTGAGCCAACTATTCAAAGCCAAACCAAAGTTATGTTCGTTGACGACAATGCCGATCTTATCGATGCATACTGTTTATTAGCAGAGTCTATGGGAGTGACTGCCTTAGGTATTACTTCTCCTAAAGAGGCTGTCGCTGAATTCAAGGCGTTTAAACCTAACTTCGTATTTCTTGATATCGGCATGCCAGATATTGACGGTTATGAGCTGGTTAAAATGCTGAAAGCCTTACCTGAATCAGAGAATGTTAAGTTTTATTCTCAAAGCGGGTGGGGCTCAGAGAAATATGTAGAGGACTCCCAAGCGGCAGGCTTCGATCAGCATTTCGTGAAGCCCTTGTCAAAAGACACAATTCAGTCGGTACTAAGCTAAAACATCTGTTAATAGGTTGAAGCTTACCGACTGAATGACTCAAATACTGTGAAACGCGTTATAATGCCGGACAAACGTAATTAGGAATAAATATGAAAGTCTGTGGTGTAGATTTAAAAGGTAATGAAGCAATTGTTAGTTTGGTGTCGCTGGCTGACGGATTGTTTCATTTGCCAGATTGCCGTACGCGCCGTTTAACGCTTGCCGATACCAGTGCGAAGGGGCTAAAGAACTTCCAAAGCACCTTCGCTAAACTTGTAGAAGACTACAAAATTGATGCAGTGATAATTCGTCAGCGCCAAAGCAAAGGTAAATTTGCAGGTAGTGCAATTGGCTTCAAGTTAGAGGCTGCCATTGAATTGATTGAAGGGCTTCAAGTTGTAGTATTTAGCCCAACGGATATTAAAGAATCACTACGTAAAAATCCGCTTGCAGTGCCATTTTCTGACACGGGTTTAAAACAGTTTCAGGAAACCGCTTTTACAACGGCGTACGCGTGGCTTATGAAAAATGAATATGCGTCGCAAGAGTCAGACGAGTAATAATCGGGAGCGGTTAGCTCAACGTTTATTTTCAGTTTATTTAATTGTGCCTGCATTTAGTGTGCGGGCATTGTTTTTCTTAATTTATCTTCTCCCAGCCTGAAAGGCTTTACTTCACCATTCCCTCAACTTTCGCATTCATCTCTACCAATGCTGTGTAAAGTGCTTCTAACTGATCGCTAAAACCAGCTACGCTTCCATGCTCATTACGTTTTATCGTTAGCTCAATCGTTGCAGCTAGCTCAGCTAAGGCGTAAGCGCCAATGTACCGAAGGGCAGTTATGCAGATATGCGCTATACGAACAATAGAAGCATAGTCTTTTTCATCAATGGCTTTTCGAAGGTTATCTAGCTCTTTGTTAAGTGCTGCAAAGTCATTAAGTAACTCTTTATACAAAGTCTCGTCATTTAACATTGCTTGCATGGCTTGAGATTTATCTATAAAGCTCAGCGGTATTGTGTTTGCCGATGGCCCGCCAGTTACTTCAGTGGTCGCCGTCGACTTTCCTTTATTTAGCACTTCAACAAGCACGTCAAAGAAGCGGTTTGGGTCAACCGGTTTGTTGATGTGGCCGTCCATGCCCGCCGCCAGGCTCTTGTCGATGTCTTGCTGCATGGCGTGAGCCGTCATGGCAATAATCGGCAAAGTTAATTTCAGCTCATCTCTGATTTTTCTAGCTGCTGTTAACCCGTCCATAACGGGCATTTGGATATCCATCAATACCACGTCGTAGCTGTTATCTTCACGTAAGGCTTTTATGGCTTCAAAGCCGTTACTAACCATTTCAATAGTAGCGTGGGTGTCGTTTAACAGGCCAAGGGTTACTTTTTGATTCAGCGTATTGTCTTCTGCGAAAAGGATCTTCGTTCCTCGCAGATTAGGCACAGGCGCAGCATCTGCTGGTAGGGTTCTTGTGTTCACGTTTAAGCAAAGCTCTTGTAGCTTATCTACAAGCTCACTGGTGCTAAAAGGCTTTTTAATGAAGGTTCGAATACCTAGTTGGTTAGCCTGCTCTCGCATATGAGGCGACTCGAATGCATACAGCATTATCACCTTCGGTGGCTTAATTGAAAACTCCTGCTTCATGATGGCTGCAACTTCCAATCCATCAATGTCAGGCATATTCCAATCTAAAATAAGTACGTCGTAAGGCGCACTGTTTCCCACAGCAGCACGCATTTTGGCTACGGCTTCTTTACCGCCGGTCGCAACATCTGCTTTAATGTTAGCTACCGATAGCGACTCGATAATAGCGTCGCGCGACACGCCAATGTCATCAGCAATAAGCACCTTAAGTAACGAAAGTTGCTTAGACGGCGATACAATTTGTTGGGAAGCATCCTGTTTAACGGTTACGGTAAAATGAAAACTTGCGCCTTTTCCAAGCTGGCTCTCAACCCAAATCTCTCCGCCCATTAATGTGACTAACTGCTTACATATTGCTAAGCCTAGGCCGGTGCCGCCGTATCGACGAGATATAGACTCATCACCTTGGTTAAATGGTTGAAATAGCAATGCCTTTTGCGTGCTGTTTAGCCCAATCCCTGTGTCTTTAACTTCAAATTCAAGCTGAATGTCTTCTACATTATGCGTGCATCTAACGCTTACCGAAATCAGTCCGTCCTCGGTAAACTTAAGAGCGTTACTAACTAAATTGCTTAGAATTTGCTGTATGCGTAACGGGTCGCCGATGAGGTTTAACGGTACGTCACGTGATATATGCTGAATAAGCTCTATGTGCTTTTCCTCAGCGCGCCCTAAATGCAGTCTAATGGTTTGGTTTACTAGCGCGTCTAAATTGAATTGCGTCGATTCAATATCAAGCTTGCCCGCTTCTATTTTCGAGAAGTCGAGTATGTCGTTAATTATACTTAGTAGGGTTTGCGACGCGCCTTCTATCTGAATAAGGTTCGTTTGTTGATCTTTATCTTCTGCAGCCCGCTGCGAAAGCTTGGTCAGGCCAATAATGGCGTTAAGCGGCGTGCGAATTTCGTGACTCATGCGTGCAAGAAAGTCAGATTTTGCTTTTGTTGCTTTCTGAAGGTCTTGAGTAAGTGCATCGAGCGCCTTACGCTGTTGGCGAGTTCTAAGCCATAGGCCAACCACTAAGCCCAATGAAAGGATCACGAAACCGATGAAATACAGCTGAAACGTGTTTTGCTTTTTCTGTATGAGGTTACGCTGCTCTTTTAGCTGGTTGTCTTTCTCTAGAAGCTTGATAGTTTCTTCCTTTTCGGAAATAGAAAGCCGCACGCGGTTAAGGGCTAACAATCTTGACTGCTGTTCATTAAAACTCTCTTCATAAGTTTTAGTGTATAGCTTTGAATATTCTAATGCGGCTTCAAAACTGTTGGTTGATTCAAGTAGTGAAATGAGCTTTTCCAACATGCTTAGCACCACTGACTTGTCGTTCTTTATGGCGTCTTTTTTTAATCCACCTTCAAGTTCGCTAATAGCCAAGTCTATTTGATTGCGTTTAATATAGATGTCGACCAATCGCAGTAGTCTAGACCCTTCGTTGTATTTAAAACCAACTTTGCGGTCTGATTCCGCAGCGCGGTTCAACATGGTTAGCGCTTCAGTTAAATTGCCTTGGGCGATATGTAGCTCAGCCATTTTGGTATGAACAATGCCAATAAAGGGGTAGTGCACCTCTTTGAACAATTCTTCTGCCAGCAGAAGGCTTATTTTAGCGTCTTGATAGTCCCCCAGTTCTGTTTGCGCGTAACCTTGGAAAAAGTAAGCAATGGCTTTGTTTTCTTTATCATTTAAACGCTGGGCTGCGGCGAGGAAGTTTTGACCTAGCTGCAACATCATTTCGTAGTTTTGCAGCGACATGTACACATTGCCCATAGCGCTATATACAAGCAAGGCGTTATCGCTATTTACTTCAATGAAAGCAGCAAGGGATTTGTTGAGCGCTTCGAGTGCACGAGCATGCTCACCTGACAAGTCCAAAATTAGCCCTTCTAAGCGAAAAGACTCTGCCAGCGCCATGGTGTTGCCGCCTTTTTTTGCAAGCTTGCGGGCTTCCAACAGAGTTTCGTATCCGGCGACAAGGTCTTGCTCAAGAATGTGCTTATAAGCTCTTAGATTGAATAAACGGGCTTGCTGAAAAGCGTTCGGATGGGCGTCGAAGAAGTAGCCTAGCTCGGTGAATGTGGTTTCTACAGACTCATCGTTGTTTTGAATACGCTGTTTCAGTTCGTCTAGCGTAGTGACTGATGATGTGGTGTTAAGTGGTTCTTTTAAAAACGCAAAAGTAGGAAGCGCCATCGTAAAACAAACGATAGCGAAGATGCATTTCAAACGGCGCTTCACTTTCTACTTCAGCTAGCTTAAAAAGATTACGACTAGTAGCTAATTACGCGGGTAGCCTTGCTTGTATCATCAAAGCGTTTGGCTACTTCGTCCCAGTCTTGGTCTTTAATTAGCTGAAGATCTTCACCAGATAAACCGTACTTTTCTGCAGTGCCCACAGGGTCCTTTTTATACGCATCCATTAGTTTGCTGTTGCTGTCTAGCTCAACCAAGAAATCTACAATTGTTTTCTTTGCCATGTCGTTTTTTCCTTTTAGTTTACTTTTGGAGATCTAAAGTCAATAACTTGCTGCTCAGTTAAACCTAGCTTCGCCAAACGATCCTGACGGTATGCTGGCATGCCAATTGAGGGTACAACTAGGGTCGAAATTAATGTTGGCTTGGCGAACTGTAATTCGCGAAGCAACACTTTTTGTATTTTGGGCCCGCAAAGGGGCAGGGTGGCTGCCTCGTAAATAATCAGCGCGTGATCTTCTGGGTAGTGCTCGGCCAGAATGTCAGCAAGCATGGCAAGCCCAGAACCACTGTGATTAGCATCTAACACGCTTAGCGTTGCTTCTCCGGCTAAACCTATTTGCCAGATGATTTGCGTCATGTGAGGGTCAATGCGGTAATCGCGAAACAAAAATTGAGTTGCTTCATAAGATTGACAGCCAAAGCGAGAGGGATCTATTCCCAAATCCGCAATTAAGCAGTCTTCTGCAGACACGCCGGGGAGCATTTGCGCATCAAGGCCAAGTTCTCGCACTCTGCGAATAGCTTCATGAGAAGGCGTCACAAATACGCCAGGGTGACCATAAAAAGCCACGCATACTTTCTTACCTTCAACAACTGACTGTACGATGCGGTCGGCCATTTGGTCATAGGTGACAGCGCGAGATTTCCCTTCTTGATAAAGGTCGTCTAAAGACACACTGTTAGGATTAATATTGGTGACCACGTGTTCACCAATTTTGTTCATAATCCCCATGTACACAATGTCAGAATTTTCGATGTGGCTTTTGGTCGCTATCGTCATTTGACCCGCAACACTGATTCCAGTGCCAACTACAACTAGCGATCCCTTAGGAGTATGTTCTTGTCCCTGAATTAGCGTCATATTTTCCTTTACCACTTGCTAATTGTGATTCACTCAACACTATAAATTAGATTTAGGGTATTTGCTACGTTCACTGATTTATAGCATCTACCATTGCTTTCACATCAGCGTATCGGCAGTTTTCACAAGAACCAAAGCCCTTTACTTGTCTCACTTTAAATCGAGTGAACAAAGGCATGGTCATGCCAGTTAGAAAACGACAGCAAATAGATGATGTGATTGGGCCATCAAATTTTCCGCTCAAATGTGCTTTTAGTGCTGCTATGGCCTCTGATACTTGGTCTGGGTTCGGTGTGGGAATTGGGTTTGAATAGCTGAGCTTAGCCACATTTCCCTGACATACACTGCAGTGCCCGCATTCATTGGGCGCTTGGGAATCGTCAAAATACGCCGATAAGTTATAGCTTAAGCAAGTATTAAGTTCGAAGAAGCCTACCAGCGCGGCGATACGTTCTATTTCTTTGCGCTCGTTTTCAGCGAAATAGCGAGCCAACCTTTCTGCCAAATCGGCAGCTTGCAGTTTTTCGTAGTCAACGCGGTATACGTCAGTTATTAAGCGTGAGGCAAGCTCAATATGATTGTGTTCATGTAAATACTCTAGTGCGGCCACCACCCTGGCACGCTCTGCGCCGTAATGCTGATAAATACTGTCGAAATCTATAATGCCCCACACCTTTTTCATATTTGAATGAGTGAATACGGCGTCTAGGAAGCGAGCCCGTTCTTCTGAGAAAAGGCCAAGTATGGTGGTTTTCTCTGAAATAAAACGAAATTTATATTCAGCAAAATAGGCATACAAAGGGCGAATAACGTTGGCGAGTTCGAGCTGTACCAGGAGGGTTTTAAGCGGAAGCTGTCGTATGTTGCTGGCACTCGATAAGCTATTTATTTGCGTTTCCCACTGGTAAACATTGTTTTCGCCGTTGGTAGGTGAATCATTTTGCGCCGCTGAACTTATGTGAGCGGGGGCCTGTGCGCTGATATCATCTATTACGCGTTGAATGGCGCTTTTATCTGGTGTATCGCCATAAACGAAGTTCTCTATGGTGACTAGCCCGTCAAGGTTAGCTAAAACCGTGCAGTTTGCGGCTTTACCGTCTCGTCCACCCCGGCCAATTTCTTGGCTGTAGTTTTCAATAGACTTTGGTAAGTCGTAATGAACAACAAAGCGAATATCCGACTTATCAATGCCCATGCCAAATGCAATGGTAGCCACAACAACTTGAAGCTTATTGTGCATAAAATCTTGCTGGATATCTTGTCTTACATCACTGTCGAGACCAGCGTGATAAGCCTTTGCAGCAAACCCTTGTTGCTGTAAGAACCGGGCTACTTCTTCTGCGCTATTTTGCAGCGTGACATAAACAATACCCGCGCCTTGCTGTTTTTGAATTTCTTCAAGTAAGGCTTGGTTTTTATATGGTTCATGTACAGGACGAACATGCAAATTCAAGTTGGGTCGATAAAACCCTGTTTGGATAATATTAGCTGGCGCAATATCAAAGCGCGCTGCCATATCTTCTTTTACTTTTTTAGTGGCAGTAGCTGTGAGCAGAAGTACTAACGGAATATTAAGCTCTTTCTGATACGCGGGGAGTTTTAAGTAGTCAGGGCGAAAGTTGTGGCCCCACTCAGAGATACAGTGTGCTTCATCGACAACTAGCATACTTACTTGAACAGACTCAATGAACTGCCGAAAGCGTTCGTTCTTAAAGCGCTCCACCGACACCATCAGAATTTTACACTGGCCTGACCGCACGTCGTTCATCACTTGCTTGTTCTGCTCGGGCGTTAGCGTAGAGTCGATACTGGCTGCTGCAATGCCTTTGCTATGAAGAAACTCCAGCTGATCTTTCATCAGTGCTAACAGTGGTGACACAACCAAGGTCAAGTGTGGCAATTGCGTAGCAACAAACTGATAGCACAATGATTTGCCCGAGCCAGTGGGAAAAATCGCTAACGTTGAATGCCCACTAAGTAGAGAATCCACCGCCTCTTTTTGCCCCTCGCGAAACGCTGAGAAACCAAAAAGCTGTTGCAAAACATTAGGGGTAGAAGACATTCTTTTTATCCATGTAGTTAATGATTTAAATCTAACTATTTCTATCTAGTCGTATGTTGGAACAAAATATAGCAGGCAATTTAAAACTTGTTATATGGCGTTGTGGTAATAAGCGCAACGATACCTGAGTCCAGTTTCAGCCTCAGTCAATCTTTGTAGCCCCATGGCGTTCTGGGAACAGAGACTGTGTTATCTATATCGAAATCAACCTGTACTTCGCGCGCAGGGCGAATCAATCGATAGCTAAAGCGGTTCGGGTAAATCATTATTTGCCACTCGTTATGGGTGGATGCTGCTACCCCAGATTCTATAAATAATGCTTTTGAGTAGGCGTCTGCGGGGAATGACTGAACTTGGGCGTACCCTTCATCTACCGTGTGCCCGCCGTACATGGTAGATGAATGGAAACTGCCGTCTTTATTTCTGTGGTCGTGTTTTAACAAAAGGCCAGCGCCAGTCTTTGTTAATATCCAGGTGCGGGACGCGTCGTCACCCACATGAAAAGGTATCTGAATTTCTGAGTCTGTGCACTTTCGTATGTGCATAACAAGTTCTGCATCACCGAAGGTATTACCTACATTATCTTTACTCACCCTCCCTTGAAACGCTTTACCGCAGAGCGCTTTTATAGAATTAAAAAACGCGTCGTGGGTAGGAATTGAGACCAAAGGTGCAGCTTTACCAAACGACACATCGCTTATTCCGATTAGTCCTAGAAAGAGGTAGATATAATGTCTTTTCATTTTTTATTCGCTATTACAGGTCGATATACGCTTTGCAGTGTAACTCATCTAAATTATCGGGTGTATAAACCATCGAAACGCATATGTATTCGAAATATAAATATTGCTGATAGTTGCGGCGTGTTAGCTTAGCAATACATTCAGCGTTTAATTTTCAGGGCGAAATAATTACATGAATAAATCAAAACAACTGTTTACGCTAATTACCTCAGAAGGTGAACTTCAGGTATCGTTAAAAGAGGTTGATGTTCCAGAGCCGAAGCCGCACGAAGTGATTGTGCGTATGGAAGCATCTCCTATTAACCCGTCAGACATGTGGCCTATGTTTGGTCCAGCAAGTCTAGATAAAGCGACCTTCGATACAGATAAAAGTTCGTTGGTTGCGCCGGTGCATAAGCCTTTGTTAAATCGTATTAAGTCGCGTTTAGATCAGGCTCTGCCTATCGGAAACGAAGGTGCAGGTACGGTTGTAAAGGCGGGTGATAGCCCAGAGGCACAAGCTTTAATGGGCAAAACAGTATCTATTCTTACTGGCGCAGCGTACACCGAGTATGCCTGTGTGCCTATGCAGGCATGCTTGCCTCACCTAGAAAGCACAACGCCACAACAAGCAGCGTCGTCATTCGTTAACCCACTGACCGCGCTAGGTATGGTTGAAACCATGCGTATGGAAGGCCACAAAGCGCTAGTGCACACCGCAGCGGCATCAAACCTTGGGCAAATGCTAAATAAAATTTGTTTAGAGGAAGGCGTAGAGCTAGTTAATATTGTACGTAGCCAAGAGCAGGTAGACCTACTTAAAGGTATTGGCGCGAAAATTGTGCTCGACTCAAGTAGCGAGAATTTTAAAGCCGAACTTTATCAAGCCATCGACAGCACGGGCGCAACACTAGCGTTTGACGCCATTGGCGGCGGTGAGATAGTTAGCGATATCCTCACTATGATGGAAGCGTCGGGCAGTAAAGACGCAAAAGGCTTCAACACTTACGGCTCTGACAGCAATAAACAAGTGTATATCTACGGCGGCTTAGATTTCTCGCCTACTATTTTGAATCGCGCTTACGGCATGACGTGGAGCATTGGTGGTTGGCTATTAATGCGTTTCTTAGGCAAGCTTGATAAGAAGCGTGTAGGCGAGCTATATCAAAAAGTGGCGACGGAAATTAACACTACCTTTGCGTCGTCTTACACCAAAGAACTGAGTCTTGAGGAGGCACTACAGCCTGAGAATGTAGCGCTTTATAACGCTAAAAAGACCGGTGAAAAATACCTGATTGTGCCAAACAAGGGCTAATCAGAAGAACGTTTAAATACGGCATTTTCAGCTAAACTTCGATTAATAATAGGGTCTGTTGATCTTTGATGTACAAACTTCGGTTTAAAGTACACCAAAGGCTACAGGCCTTTTATGTATTCGCTATCAGTCAGCTGCAAAGAAGCTGAAATACGCTTAAAATGCTGCGAAGTAACCAGTAAACAGTAACCGAGATAAAAGGTATTTGAGACAACATGCCTGAAGGCCCAGAGATTCGTCGCGCTGCAGATAAAGTTGAAGCGGTGATAAAAGATATCCCCCTAGAAAAAGTAGAGTTTGGATTAGCTCAACTTAAACCCTACGCTAAGCAGTTAGAAGGCGAAAAAGTGCTGCGCATGGAAACCCGCGGGAAGGCGTTAATTACCCATTTTAGCAATGGGCTCTCTATGTATTCACACAATCAACTCTATGGCGTGTGGCATACCTGTAAACGCTACGAAATGCCGGACACTACCCGCCAACTAAGGGTGGGGCTTCACACTGAAACTCACAGTGCTATTTTGTATAGCGCATCTGACATTAGCATTTGGCCAACACAGACTATTCATGAACACCCTTTTTTACAAAGAGTTGGACCCGATGTACTCAACAATTCGGTGACAGAAGAGTCGGTATTAGAACGTTTACGTTCAAAAGTGTTTTGCAACCGTGCACTAAGCGGTTTATATCTGGACCAACGCTTTATGGCAGGTCTGGGCAACTATCTTCGCAGCGAAATATTGTTTGCAGCAGGTGTTCACCCCTCACTTAAACCTTCTCAGTTAGACGATGAGCAGCTACGCAGTTTGGCACATCACACCTTAGCAATATGCAAACGCAGCTATGAAACCGGTGGCTATACCGTGTACACAGAACTGCGCGAAGTGCTTGAAGCAAAAGGCGTTAACTTTGAAGGTACGCGATTTATGGTGTTCGACAGGGAAGAGCAGCCTTGCAGAGTCTGCGCCACTCCAATAAAACGCCAAACGTATAACGGGCGACGTCTTTATTGGTGTAGCCGGTGCCAGGCGAAGTGAACCACATCCCCGTTTTTTGATGATCGAATAATAATCTGTTTGACTTGTCTCCAATTACGATTAATTATATCCGTAACTGGTTACGGAGTTTTGTGAAATGAAGTCATTTAATGAATTGGGGCATATTGCATTAGGTACTGCCTTACGTCAGCTAGCCGCGCAGGTGTCAAAGGATGCAGAAAATACTTATGCGAAATTTGGATTTGCGATAGAGCCAAAGTGGTTTCCAGTATTTTACGTGCTCGCGTCAAAAGGTGCTGATTCTGTCGTGAATATCGCTAAAGAGATAAATCATTCTCACGTGTCGGTGAGTAAAATCGTAAAAGAAATGAAAGCACGCGACCTAATTGAAAGTTATAAATCGAGCGACGATTCGCGGGTTACGCTGGTGGCGCTAAACGATAAAGCGAAAGCGATGGTGCCCCAAATGGAAAAGCAGTGCGATGCCATAGACGCTGCCATGCGCGAGCTAAAAGATGAAACGGGTATCGATTTATGGGAAGCGGTGAGCGTAGTTGAAAGGCATCTTCGATATCGCCCCATAAGTGCGAGAGTGGACGGTGATTCGCCTGATATTAAGGTAGTCGATTATGCGCCAAAGTATCGCGAGGCATTTAAATCGCTCAATGTTGAATGGATAAACAAATATTGGGAGCTCGAAGAGCCCGACTTTAAAGCGCTCGACGACCCTGAAGGCTACATTTTGAATCAGTCGGGTGTGATATTGATTGCGTTAGATAAGGGCGAACCCATAGGCTGCTGTGCACTTATTAAACAAGCTAACGATACGTTTGAACTTGCCAAAATGGCGGTGTCTCCCAAAGCTCAAGGCAAAGGGGTAGGGCTGCTGTTAGGTAAACGTATTGTCGAAAGAGCGAAACTGATGGGGTTAAAGCGGCTTTATTTAGAGAGCAATTCGGTACTTAAGCCCGCAATACGTTTGTACGAAAAGATAGGGTTTAAGCATATTAAGGGGGCGTCATCGCCTTACGCGAGATGTGATGTGCAGATGGAGCTACAATTAAAATAGGCTGGGCGTACAAGCGCACAAAGAAAGTACGCGTAAAAAAGGCAGGCTTCTAGCGGCCTGCCCTGTGCTTTACGTACATGAACACTAACATCACGTTTAAGCCAAATATGGCAATGCACAACGACCCAATAGTGGCATCTCTGAAGCTAAAGAATTGAGCCACGGTGCCTGCGCCAATGGTGCCTAGCATCATACCCACCCGAGTGGCGTTTGAATAAAACGCAGAAGTGAATCCAGTTAAGTCGGGCGCTTGTTGTTGCAGCAAGGTCAATCCAATACCAGCATATAAACCGTAGAAGAGCGCGTTCAATATTTGAAGGGTCAATAGCTCCCAACTTGACTGAGAAAAGTACACGCCAACGTAAAAGCAACAGCCGAAAATAAACGCCACTGCCATGATACCCGCAGGAGGGAACCGTCGGGCTAATTTGGCTGCTAGCAACATCGTAGGTATTTCGAGTGCGGCCACAACACCCATCATTAGCCCAGGCAAATTTTCCGGTAACCTCAGTTCATTCATTACGTACAAAGGCATGGATGATAAATACATGACATTGCCCGCCATTCCGGCAAGTATGGCTAACCCCACAAGCCAAAACGGCAGTGATAGCGAGCCTTTAAGCGTTGTATTGAGTGACTGTTGATTGGCTTTTTGAGGCGGCACAACGTTCACCACAAAAAGCGTTGCAACAATCACGCATGCAATGGCCACCGAGAAGGACGCTGCGAAGCCAAAATTGGCAACCAGCGTAAATGCCAGTGGCGGACCTACTACCCAAGCGAGAGAAATGGCAGCGCGAACTTTTGAGTTAAATGCAGCTAAGTCAATGTCTTGGTTTTTTGCCCATAATCCCGAAACGGTCAACATTTGAGACACGGCTCCAGCGCCCACCGACATAAACAAGACGCCAGCAAGGAACACGTGCCAAAACTGCTTGCTAAAGATAAAGGCGACCATGGCAATGCCCACGCAAATCATGGTTAGCCCGTAAAGGCGATTTGCGTTAAAACCTTTGTCTGCCAAGTGCCCGAGGTACTGACTGATCACCAACCCTGATAGCGTAACGGACACCATATAAATACTTATATAAATAGGCTCAACGTTGATCTCATCAATGAGGAAATAGCTCATCAGTGGCGTAACAAACGACGATGTTAGGCCAGTTAATAGACTTAACAGTAAAAAAGGAAGCTGTGGAGAAAATGCGTGACGCGATGACATGAGGATACGAGCTCCGAGGGACTGTTAAACGTGGTTGACCGAAATTCGTAAAGAAAAGGTCGCAGCCCTTAATAACGAGGGCGCATTATAAGTGCTGCGTATCTCATGTCTATGACAAAGCTTTTATTAGTTATGCCGTTTTAAATACTTAGTTTACTTCATGCGCCCAGGCCAATAGCGCTTTTTAAATTTAAAGAAAGCTCGCAATTTCGCTAAGCGACGTTTTTTTGCATGGCGTGTGCAGGAATTGTGGCGTTATCCGCCGGATAGCCTGCAATAATAAGCATATAAGCACGCTCGTTATCAGGCCGTTGACAGACTTCGGTTAAAAAGTTCATTGGCTTTGGTGTGTGGGTCAAGGTTGCCAAACCTGCGTTGTGGAGTGAAGTAATAAGCATACCCACTGCGATACCCACCGATTCGTGCACATAGTAGTTTTGGCTTTTTTCGCCCGTTTCTGTCTCTCCAAACTTTTGACTGAATACGGCAATAAGCCAAGGCGCGGTTTCCAGATAGGGTTTACTTGCGTCAGTGCCTAACGGCTTTAGGTCATCTAGCCACTGTTGCCCCGCACGCCCATTATAAAAACCGCGCTCATGCGCTTCAGCCTGTTCGCGTATTTGTTGTTTTACTTCGGGCGACTGAATGGCGGCGAAATGCCAAGGCTGATGATTCGCTCCACTAGGTGCAGTGCCAGCAGTCAAAATACAGTTTTCAATTACCGCTTTATCAACGTGCTTGTCACTAAAGTGACGAATACTGTGGCGGCGCTGCATGGTTTTCAAAAAATCTTCGCTTCGGGAAAGCATTTGCTCTTCAGGGTACTCAATAAAATCACTGAGCGGAGAATGGTCGTGAGGCTGCATTTATAATCTCGTTTTTCTGCTTTTTTACTACTCTATCGTTAGTGACGGGTTATTAAAAATAAAAACGCGCTAACTAGGGCGTGTTATATACATCGAAATAGAAAATAGCGTAAACAAGTATGCACAATAAAAAAGCGACTCGCTCAGGCAAAAGTGAATCGCTTTGGTGCAATTTGTTGGTAGTAGAAAACGCTGTTAGTGGCGTTTGAACGGCGGGCGAGTACCGCGTTTTTGCGTGTCAGTTTGCTCTTCTAGCATTTCAAGTTGGGCAACGTCATACACAGGCATCATGGTTGTCACTCTTCGATACGGTGGCTTACCGCGCATGATGACTTCTTTCACTTCTACGTATTCAATAGCTTCTTGCCCTACTGATTCCAATTGCGCTACATCGTTAACCGATAAGCTTACGATCTTGCGTTTAAATGGCGGCTTTCCTGAATAATCAACTACTTGTACATCAACCGTTTCATCAGTTGATGATGTCATAGCTTGCGCTGCGTTTGCAGAAAAACCAAGTGAAACAGCCGTAATTAATGAACCCAATACATAGCGTAATTTCATGTCGTGTCCTCTCGTTGACATACTTACCTTTCTACATTGTATGAGCGAAAAAGTTCTAAGCAATGACGATTGGTGATAGGTGATAACTATCACCTAATTGGATATAAAGAATTTGAGTAATCAAGAGAATGGAGAACGATTGAAAGAGAAGCTACTCCGTTGAAAACGGAGTGTTTAACCTTGGTGCGGAATAAATGGTTTTGTGCACTATTATGGTGCTGTGGCACCGTCTGGTATTGTAGAGTTTCGGTAAAATCAATCATTTATCCTTTGGTCTTTATCTTGCTGTCAATCAACACCTATGTAAAGAGTCGACAAAGGGTGTATGTGCGGTGAGTGTAAAATCTAAAATTTCCTTATTTTTTCTGCTAACTTTTTGGTTAGCATGCACATCTGCCGTGTCAGCAATAGAGCAAAATATCCCTCTTTCACAAAGCAAAGGCGGAACACTGTATCTAGAAGCGACCCTAGAATCGAATATTAAGGCTTCGTTTCTATTAGATACGGGTTCAAGCTTGTTAACCCTCAATCAAGCTACGTTCGACGCGCTAACAAGAAATCAAAAGCTTCTTGCCACCAGAACCTCTGCTGCCAGAATGGCAAACGGAAAGATCGTTACAATATCTCAGTATCAATTAAACTCGGTTCGTATAGGAAATACGTGCGAAGTGGGGCCAGTGGAAGTGGCCGTGCTTCCCAAAGGGAACAACATTTTAGGTATTAACACGTTGCTGCGGGTCGCGCCTTTAACTATTACACCAGACGCTGTTATTTTAGCTGGGTGTGAATAGCGTGAACGACTCACTTTTGTTTGGTTAGATACCAATAAAAAAGCGAACCCGAAGGTTCGCTTTCAAATTTGCTTTTCGTTGGAAGATTAATTTAATCGTCGCACTCGCTAACGTCGCCGCCCATTTGCTCTTTCATTTTTACGCAAGCTTCATAAGCTTTTTTCGCTGCGGCGTCTTTAAATTCGCCTGCTTTCTCAGCTGTTGCGTCGTATGCGTCAGAGGCCATTTTCTTGCCATCGTCGTATGCGTCAGAGGCCATTTTCTTGCCATCTTCGTATGCGTCTGAAGCCATCTCTTTGCCGTCATCAAAGGCATCAGAAGCCATTTCTTTACCTTCTTCGTAAGCTTCAGAGCTCGCGTCTTTGGTTTTATCCCAAGAATCTGCAGCACTTTCTTTTGCACTGTCATAGGCGTCAGCTGTCGCTTCGCCCGCTTTTTCCATCTCTTTTTTTACTTCGCTTTTCGTCTCTTCGCTAGACTCAGTACAGCCCATTAAAGACAGTAACAGTGCTAACGCCATTGCTTTAGTTTTCATTGTGAAGCTCCTTTTGCTGGGATAGTGGCTTGTTTCAAAGCCGGTCAACATGGTGTGTTCAAATATCCATTGTAAACGTTCAAAATGCCTGCCGTTTTATTGTCATATTCGGCAAGCTGAATATTCGACGAGACCAGTCTAGCCTACATACCTGATAAAGTGTAAGTAGACTTTATGAGGAAAAATGAAAGGTTTATAACCAAACATTTACCTGGCAAAACGGCATACAGAATGCTGAGATATTGTACAGCGAATTTGGACAAGGCTACGCTTCTGGGCCTTGTGTGGTAAACACGAGGTGCCGGCGCATATCCTTCAACACAACGCCCTTTTTAAGTAGCGCTGCGCTTAATTTTCGCTGCCACTTCTTTAGCTCAGGTTCAGCGTTTGACACCGCTTCTTCATTTTCGAATTGAAAGCGAAGCAGTAACGAGCCGGGGAATTGGTGATACTGAACGTCAAACCAACACTGTTGCATACCATTTAACTCTTCAAGCGCTTGTGCTTCAAGGCTATCGGCTACACTAAAGACCAGTGCTTGCTGTTTGAGTTGAACGGCAGAGAGTTTTTTCATTACAACTGCTTCTCTATTGACACTTCAACGCTCTCGGTGACATCTGCACCTTCAATGGTTAGCCACATTTGCCCATCTTGAATAGTAACCTGTATTTGCATAGAGCGATGAACAGCATTGGCCAAAGTAGCGGCAAGCGACTCTGGTAAAGTAAAAACTGATAAGTTCTTTTTGGTTTGTAGCTTGTTATGTTCTTTCTTCCACCACGCGTCGAAGCTGTTGTCGGCGTAGGAATAAATCATCATTTGTTGGCTTTGATTGCAGCCCTTTTTGATGCGCTGTTCAGAGGGTTGGCCTAACTCAATCCACAGTTCTATTTCATCGCTAAAACTCTTTTGCCATAAATCTGGAACGTCATCGTCAGACAGCCCTTTGGTAAACTGTAGGCGTTCATGAGCATTAACAATAAACGCAACCACGCGCAGCATCATTCGTTCGTCATTTTCAGAAGGGTGACGGGCAATAGTAAGGTTGTGGTCGTTATAGTAATTGCGATCCATATCCGTTATGGATATGTCAGCTTTAAAAATGGTCGCTTTAAGAGCCATGGTGTTCCTGCTTTGTTCTTAGGAGGCTTGAAGTTAACCCCGTGTGCTATGTAAAAAAATGGCATAGCAAGTTTTGGCGCTATAGTAGCAGTAAAAAGCAAATTTCGCTGTAGGTGAGTAGCGCCCAATACAAGTATTTGTCGGTTTATTTATTGGAGCGCGAAATTTCTAGTGAAGCTTCTCGGTCATATTGGACATCGCGCAAAGCGCGGATAACCAAAAACTAAACAAACAAAAATGAAAACGGAGAGGGGTGATGAAGAGACTAGTGGCTATGGCGATGTTAATGTTCGGCTGTATAGCAGGCGCATCAAATGCGTATGCTTTGGAGCGCGGCACTATTGCAGAAGATGCAGATTCAATAACGCCGTTGCTTAATGGTCAAGTGGCGCCTAAAACAACGCTTAAAATGGCAGATGGCTCGCCGGTAAGCTTACAAGCGCTTACCATGCAAAAGCCCAGCATTGTACTTTTTTATCGCGGCGGGTGGTGCCCGTATTGTAATGAGCAGCTTGCCCAGCTTAAAGATATTGAAAAAGACTTGGTGGATATGGGCTATCAGATTTTGGCCATTTCACCTGAATCACCAGAGCGCTTGCAAGAGCAAAAGCTTGAAACAGAATTCTTGGTTACGCTTTTATCCGACGACAAACTAGACACTATTCGTGAGTTCGGCGTTGGATTCTATTTAGATACTGTGACTAAGTTAAAGTACAAAACCTATGGCATTAACTTAACAAAAGATGAAAGTGGTAATAGTGTTTTACCAGCACCCAGCATCTTCATGCTCAATAAAAAAGGGCAGGTTTTGTTTAGCTATGTTAACCCAGACTTCAAAGTTCGCCCGTCGGCAGACTTAGTTTTAGCGGTTGCGAAAACCCTTAAAAAGAAATGTAATGCGAATAGCCTTACCAAGGCGTTGTTCTTGGTAAGGCATGCCAAAAGAACTTTATGATATCGAGCACTGCATTTCATCGCGTCTTTTAATGATTAAGTTAGATTCGCACGTATTTGACTGTCATAACGAGCTGTACTTAACCATTCAGCAAGTCACCCTATCTCAAACTGTAAGGAGTGTGCATTTACACTGAGATCAATGAAGTGATGTGCGCGGCTAGACGTTTAGGTTCAATATAAGTGTCGCCTTTACAGTTGTTTACGACGCTTAATAGCTGAGTAAGTAAGTGTTTATTCGCTACGTTCCGCTGACATATGGCGTGAACGGTATTGAGTTCAAGTGTACTTGCTAACGCGTACACACCTTTCAAATTGCGATTTATTAGAAGCGCGTTTAAAACGCGGTTAGCGGTGTATCGACGCCACGCCATATGAAAGCTGTCGAAATCGCACGTTAAGTCAACAGTTAACGCCACACGAAGCGCCCAAGACAATGTGCGAAAGTGTAAAAGATGTTCGGTTAGTAAGAATATTTCAAGCGCATGGTCAACAAACAGTGACGGCTTTGCAGTATCAGTAAGCTCAATAATGGGGAATAGCCCTTCAGCAGCGAACATAGACTCTACGAATTCAAAGGTGTAATACCCGTTACCATGAAGAGCAAGAAGGCATGTCTCAATTTCATCGAGAAGCGCTTCATCGAGGGTATTAGCAATGTCTTCAAGCGTTAGGTTATCTAAAAACTTCGCAATGTTCGGGTAGAGGGCATTAATCTCAGCCCATTTACTTTCTTTTGAATGACGTAAGGCCCTCTGATATTTGAGAACGTCGTCATGCCGTGTTAAATCGATTTGGGCGTGCAATTCGTTTCTCGAATAAATCCATCCTGCCCAAGCTATCATTGGCGAGTCCGCTAATCCAAGTGCGTGGAGCTCATTGAGCGAAGAACCTAATGAGCATACCGCTTCCACCAAGCCATGGGCTGCCTTTACATCTTTCCCCATAAAATCGGGTTCTTCTTGCATATGTTCGAATGAATACACGCCATTACGCCAGCCTGCTAAATAGCAGCCTTCTATACATTTTCCGCACATGACTGTGCTCCTGTTAGTGTTTTTGGGTGATAACGAAGAGGCCTGTTGCTCTTTGGTGGTATTTAGCCTGTGTGACAAGGCGCACGCCAACGAACAACTGGCTCGTTGCTACTGAAAGTTATGAAAAGTAATCAAGAAAAGCATCGATAGAGTGAAGTTAGATGCCAAGAGCGAACTTAAAACAAATTTTGTTTCAAAAAAAGTACTGTTTTGTCCCGCTATAAAAAAGTTATTTTCTGCAAGAATGCGAGGTTTACAGCGCCAAGTGGTATAGTAGGGCTTACGCCTTAACTCATCGTATTTTCATGATAAATAAAAACTTTCCATTACTTGATTTACATCGTCATTTAGATGGCAATGTGCGTCTGCAAACCATTCTGGAGCTTGGTCAGCAATTTAACATTTGTTTGCCTGCTTATTCGTTAGAGGGCTTGCGACCGCATGTTCAAGTAATGGAAATCGCCCCCGATTTGGTGTCATTTTTAGATAAGCTTACTTGGGGCGTTAAGGTGTTAGGCAGTCTCGACGCCTGCAAACGGGTGGCGATAGAGAATGTAGAAGATGCAGCTAAGCAGGGTATTGACTACACAGAGCTGCGTTTTAGTCCTTATTTTATGGGTGAAAGTCACGGGCTACCAACTCAAGGTGTGGTTGAGGCCGTGATAGACGGTGTAAAAAGCGCAGCTAAAAATCACGATGTTAAAGTTAATCTCATCGGTATTTTGTCGCGTTCTTATGGCGCAAAAGTATGTCAGCATGAGCTAGATTCAATCTTGGCCTGTAAAGCGCATATAACTGCAATTGATTTGGCGGGTGATGAAAAAGGCTTTCCTGGCAACATGTTCATAGAGCACTTTACAAAAGTGCGCCGCGAAGGGCTGCCTATCACAATTCATGCAGGTGAAGCAGTAGGCCCGCAGAGTATTTGGCAAGCCATTAACGACTTAGGTGCTGTGCGTATAGGACACGGCGTTAATGCTGTTAATGATGCTAAGCTAATGGACTATTTGCGCGACAACCGTATTGGTATTGAAAGCTGTTTAACCAGCAACGTATTGACGAACACGGTCACATCATTAACTGAGCACCCGTTAATAACCTTTTTGGAACACGGCATACTCGCCTGTCTGAATACCGACGACCCGGCAGTTCAAGGTGTAGAGCTAGATCACGAATTCTCCGTTGCAGCTAAGCAAGCTGGTCTTATGCCTTCTCATATTAAACAAGCGCAAGAGAATGCGCTGGCAATTGCTTTTT
Source organism: Alteromonas sp. KUL17 (assembly GCF_006538305.1). Lineage (NCBI taxonomy): Bacteria > Pseudomonadati > Pseudomonadota > Gammaproteobacteria > Alteromonadales > Alteromonadaceae > Alteromonas > Alteromonas sp. KUL17. Next base: position 193,779 of record NZ_BJKJ01000005.1, on the reverse strand, counting down.
TAAGTGAAAGCGAAAAAGCCGCACTTAAGCGCAAAGTAAACTAATCCGAAAGATAAAAATCGTGCCGTGGTTAAGCGGACAGTAACATTATTTTGATTAGTAATGCCACCGGTGACATTATTGTCGTGATGTGAATATTTTGTTTCTTAAACGTAATAAGTTACGACTTAAATAATGGAGCTTTTATGCTGCGCTTTATACCTGATGTTGACCGTTCTATGAGTAGCTACCCCAGCCGTTTCACACACCGCCGGGCTGTGGGATGGGTGGCGTTTATTGTGACCCTTCTAACTTGTTCCTGTGCGTCGGCATCTACTGACGAAGACTGGAAAATTGCTGAGCAAATTGTAAATCAGATCCAGCTGCCGAATATTCCAAACGAAAAATTTGTGATTGATGTGAGTGATACTTCACTGAGCGCAGCGCGAGCGCCAATTCAAAGCGTAATTGATAAGGCTTCTGCCAGCGGCGGCGGGATTGTTGTTGTGCCCAAAGGTACATGGCAAGTAGACGGTCCTATTCGTCTTAAAAGCAAAGTGAACTTGCACCTAGAGGAGGGCGCTACTCTGCTGTTTTCCGGCGACCCTTCGCACTACTTGCCCGTGGTTAAAACCCGTTGGGAGGGTACTGAGGTATTTACCTATTCACCGCTAATTTATGCGCTAAATGTGGAAGATGTGGCCATTACAGGTAAAGGTACTATCGACGGAAATGCCCAATCGGCGTTCATTGGCTGGTATGAGAAACAAAATACAGATATGCATGCGCTTCGTAAAATGGGGTTTGATGGCATTCCGGTAGAGAAGCGTCAGTTCGGCGAAGGGCATTACTTACGCCCTCCGCTTATTCAGTTTTTCCACGCCAAGCGTGTGCTGCTTGAAGATTATACGGCCCTGAATTCCCCGTTTTGGGTTAATCATCTGGTTTATACGTCTCATGCTACGGTAAGACGAGTGAAGGTAGAAAGTCACCTGTACAACAACGACGGGTTAGATATTGAGTCGAGCCAGTTTGTGCTTGCTGAAGATAATCATTTTAGAACCGGTGATGACGGTATCGTTATTAAGTCTGGCAGAGACGCAGACGGTCGAAATATAGGTATACCTAGCACAGACATTGTTGCACGAAACAATGATTTAGGCGGGGAAGACGGCATTGGTCTTGGTTCGGAAATGTCTGGCGGCATTAAGCGCGTATTTTTCGAGAACAATGTCTTGCATGAGGGAGACTCAGCATATCGTTTTAAAAGCAACTTAGACAGAGGCGGGCGCGTAGAAATGGTTCGAATTAGAGGCAGTAAAGTGGCTTCGTTTAAGCACTTATTCTGGTTCCAGCTAAACTACCCCAGTAATTTACATGGTAATTTTCCGGCTACCTATACCGACATTATTATTGAAGATTTAACGGTAGAAAATGTAGGAACGGTTTTGGAAATTCACGCTCCGGACGCAGCCCCTGTTCATAACGTTAAATTCAAAGACATTAAAATTAAGGAAGCAGAAGAAATTCTTATCCTAGAAAATGCCGACGATATTAGCTTTGAAAATGTCACCTTAGGTGAGCAAATCTGGAACGGCACGTTTTCTTCGCTGCACATTGAATCTGTTACTCGCTAGAAAACAGGTTAAACGCGATAGGTTGTTCGCATTGGTCCTTTATTTTCGCCGAAACAAGCGGCTAATTAATTGTGGGCGAACCTATTTAGGTTCGCTGGCTTTCAGTTTCGACCAGCTCAACAACAAGGCGTAAATTACTTTGTGTTGATACCGCATTAAATGGGTAGCAGGTAACTAAATAGAGCTGCTGCCCATTTACATCTACTTTCATTGCCGAGGCAGCATCGACTATCGTCTTCGATACAACCCGATAGGTTACCCACTGTGAGTTCGGCAACTGTAATTGCATAATATCTCTGGCTCTCACCTTCTTTAAGAACGTGAAGTGAGTATCTCTATGCCCGCCAATCACACTACCACCCTGTCCGAGTGGGGGCGAGTCGGTGTGGTGTCCAGGGCCAAATGCAAGGGCGTTCCCCTGTGCGCCTTCTAGTACATACAGCTGCGTCTCGCTTTTTGCATGAACCAGCTTGCCCACTGGCCAAGTATCAGACCAACGCCAAGGCTTCTGGTTAGCGCCAGTGGCTAGCGTTTCTTCCCACGAAGATTGAATTAAATATTGCGCCAGTTCAGCTTTCAATAATATCCAGCCAGCTTTGCCAAAACTGGCTGTGGCGATCAAGACTAAGATGATGGTAAAAGAGTATTTAATCATTGTTTGTCCAAGCAATGTTCAGTCAAAAAATAAAGAAATGAGCTTAAGGTGCTAACCTCGTCCCCCTTGTTTCGCAAAAAGGCGATGCTGTGAAAAAGCGACAATAAAAGTATGGCAATCATGCCTAATACGACATGTTCAGATACACCCGCTGCGGTTTGGGGGTAACTGATTTGTCTGAATTGCGTTCCCTGTGGCATTAGGTTTCTTACGTTTTCGGTGGAAGACGGTATGCACTGTGTATTTGCTATTTTTTCTTCAATAGCAACGAAGCTGGTGAACTCTGTTATAAGTTTATGGGGCAGGGCTACAGCAAGAATGTCTTGTTTTACTTCATCTACATTTCGCCCTAACGCTTTTTCATCCATTAACGCCGCCACTTTCTTTCTTGCCCACGCAGTCGCTACGCCAAGGTGTTGAGTAGAACCTGTCGACGTTGGCGATATTGCTACCGAACGGGTCCACTCGCGAGCGGTGCCCTGCTTGTCTACTAGTGTGCCTTGAAGGGTTATTTTTCCGCTTGTATCGGCGTTATGAGGCAGTTTCACATTCAAAAGCAAAGGAACACCCGCGTATAAATCAGGGATTTTAGAAGGGTAAATCTCTGCTGACTGTGCATAGCCAGCCGGAAGAGTGAGGCTTAAATCACTCAACACAGGGCTTTCTAATTTATAAAGCAAGCTATCCATTTGCTGTTTAATATCTGCAGTATTGCTAACAAAAACATAGCTTCCGCGACCAAATTGAGCGGCTCGGGTCATAAAGTAGCTATTAGGCGCGCTGCCTATGCCTACTGTAAAAAGGCGCGCATCACCCAGTTCGTTCTTTATTTGCGAGAACAATGCAGCTTCATTGCCTACCGCACCATCGGTAATAAAGACAACTTGTTTTATAAAATCTTTAGTTGTCGTGCGCTTAAGTGCGGCATTAAGCGCTGGCGCCATTTCAGTGCCGCCACCTGCATTAAGGTGCTTTACAAAGTCCCTCGCATATTGCTTGTTTCGTGTTGTTCCCTCTACAGAGGTTTCAAACAAACGCGTGGTGTCATTGTTAAATGCTACAACGTTAAATCGGTCTTTCTCACTCAAGCGGTCTATCGCTAATTGTAAACTCTCTTTTGCGTCGACAATCGGGCGACCTCCCATAGAGCCTGACGTGTCGATAACGAAGGTGATGTCGCGATCAAAATCCTGTAAATCTTGGCTCTTAACTTGTGGTGGCATTAGCATGACAAGGGCGTAGTCATGCTGATCTTTCGACTCAGTGAAAATAGCTGCTTGTGGTGCACTAGAGGGCGAAGGCTGCCACTCTAGCCAAATGTCTCGGTTCATTTTGATATTGCTTTGATTAAAGGTGACAAGATAATTACCTGTGGATTCTGACCAATTCACACGGTGATTTCTGCTAGTGACGCTACTAAGCGTTAAACCAGTATTTAGTGTTGCGTTGAACGTAAGTTGCGGGCCTTCATTGCCTTCTCTCATATAAGGCGTGATAGCTCTGGCATCGGGTACCTGATCTGTGGGTTCTCCCCAACCTGTACCTGATATTTCAGCCTCTATATTCTCGTTAAACTGATTTAGCGGAATGCCGGGCGAATAGCGAGGAGTGAGCGTAGTAGGCAAGTGAAAAGTAAATTTTCCATCGCGGTAGTCTACCTGTTGTACATACTGAAGTGTCACCGTTATTTCCTCACCTGGCGCTATATTCGCGACCTGCTGGGTGAATAAATTTGGGCGTTGTTGCTCTGTTAAACTGGCTTTCTTTCCCGCTTTTTTGGCCGCTTCAAATGCTTCTTTCGCTTCTGCCTTCGGCTTAATTTGACCCCGGATTATTCTGTCTCCTATACGCATTTCCATACTGTTAATCGCCGCGTTTTCATTAAGCGGAAAGGTGTAAACGGCATGCTTCCATTCATTACTGGTGTTAGTGAATTTTTGAGAGTAGGTAACGTGCGCAATCATGCCATTCACCTGTAAATCCACGTCAGTTGAATGCAAAAGAGCGGGGGAAGACTCACCGTCTACGCTTTGCAGCATCAATTCGCCAGACTCAGCGCGACTTAGCGGGCTAACTACTATGCCAAGCAAAAAACAGAGGAAGGAAGTAAGGATAAGCAACCTGTGATTACGCGGCTGAGTTACATGTTGCCGTTCCCTAAACCAAGGTTTGTGAGTATTGGAAGGTGTTAAATAATCCCGTTTGGGTGTTTTGGAAAATAGCATGGTAGTGGCACTGAGTTAACGAACGGTAGCTTCTATTTAAAAAAACAAATAGGGCGTTCATGGGCGAAACAATGGGGCAAGTTTGTGATGAATTGTGTCGTTGTTAATTTAATCAGACTATTCGTTGAATTGGCTGCGTTTTTTAAGGTGGAAGGTAACAAGCCTTGTATTGCTAAATTCCAAAGTAACCGGTTCAGGCAACTAATGCGTCGTTTTAGGCAAGGTTCGCTATCTCCCAACACCTATACTTAATTCATGGTTTGACGAGGTAATCGTTAAGCAGGCAAGAACATCATTTTCACCTAACGACGAGTAGACATCATGAACAAAGTATCATTTCCAAATACCAACGGTTTAAATATTACTATGTCTGGTCTGATAAATTTTCCAGAGAATTTTGATTCAACTAAAACTTACCCAGCCATTGTGGTTTCACATCCGGGCGGTGGCGTTAAAGAGCAAACTGCTGGAACCTACGCAAAAAAACTAGCAGAAAAAGGCTATATCGCTCTTGCGTATGACGCATCGTATCAGGGCGAGAGTGGTGGCGAACCACGCCAACTGGAAAACCCTCATGTTAGAACAGAGGATGTAAGTGCAGCAATTGATTATCTGACAACCTTAGATTACGTCGACAATGAACGTATTGGCGCAATGGGTATTTGTGCGGGCGCTGGCTATACCGCAAACGCTGCCATCAACGATAGACGCATTAAAGCGGTGGGCACAGTAAGCATGGTCAACATTGGCCAAATGTTCAGAAATGGTTGGGACAACAATGTAAAAGACAGTGAGGCATTACCTTACTTAGAAGCGGGCTCTGCGTCTAGAACCTCTGATGCCAGCGGTAACGATACAGCGACTATGCCAATGGCGCCTTTAAAAGAAGAAAATGCTCCGAATGAAGAACTTCGCCAAGCGTGGGAATACTACCATACCGATCGCGCAGCGTACTGCACAGCGCCAGGATTTGGTACTGCGAGAAGTTTAACGCAGCTTATTAGTTATGACGCCTTTTTTAAGGCAGAAGCTTTCCTTACCCAACCTTTGTTGACGGTGGTTGGAAGCAATGCAGGAAGCAAATGGATGAGTGACGACTTGATGGCGCGTGCTGCAACATCGGATAAAACCATGCATGTCATCGAAGGTGCAAACCACATGGATTTGTACGACGGCGAAGCAGAAATTACAAACGCAATGAGTGCGTTAGAAACCTTCTTTAATCGCACGCTATAAGCAGTTATTCCTAAACAACTTCTGTTGCCGACATTGCATTTGCGATGACGGCGCAAACAATGCTTGAGATAAGGAGCATAAAATGAAAAAGGTCAGTTTTAGAAACTCAGACATGGCATGGGATATTTCAGCCCTTATTCTAACGCCACCCAATTTTGACGAGGCTAAACAATACCCGACAGTCATTAGTGTACATCCATTTGGTAGTTGTAAAGAGCAGACATCAAGCGCTACTTATGGGAAGGCACTTGCAGAAGCAGGCTATGTAGTCATTGCGTTTGACGCGAGTTTTCAAGGGGAGTCTGGAGGTGAACCTCGCTTTGTGGAAGATCCCACCCAACGGGTAGAGGATGTGAGTCGAGTCATTGATTATGCGGTTACCTTGCCTTACGTTGACGCGGAAAAAATTGCAGGCATCGGTGTATGCGGTGGTGGTGGCTATGTTTTTAATGCTGCTTTAACTGAAAAGCGAATCAAAGCCGTAGTGGGGATCACACCAGTCAACATTGGTCGACTCTTTCGAGAAGGCTTTAGCATGTATAACCCCATTGGTGCGTTAGAGGGGATGGCTGCACAGCGAACGGCAGAGGCCCGAGGCGGTGAGCGACAAGTAAATGAACTGCTCCCTGCAAGTCTCGTTGAAGCCAAAGACAATGGAATGACGGAACGCGATGTTTATGAAGCAACTGAATACTACAAAACCCCGCGAGGCCAACAGCCGGGTGGTGCTACAAGAATGTTGTTTTCACATGCGCAAAAGACACTGGCGTGGGACGCATTTTCTTTTGTAGAGACCCTTATGACGCAACCCGTAATGGCAGTTATTGGTCAGAAGGTTGGGGCATTTGGTGCCTACCGTGACGGCATGGAAATTTACGGGCGCGCAGTGGCATCTAAAGATCGCCAATTGGTTGAATTAGAAGATTGGTCGCATTACGACCTTTATGATAAAAGTGAACCTGTTGGACTGGCCATGGCGCAAATTGTACCTTTCTTCAAAGAACATGTAGGTTAATAACTAAGAATAAGTGATGACAACTTGCGCCCAAGGCATACAGCCGAAGGGCGTAATTATTGTTTAATCCTTTTCTTTTCGAAGTAATGCTTGTGGGAGATCGAATGGTGTTTTTTCCAATCAGTGATGCGAAAAAAGCGTTAAGTGAAATGGTGCTGGAGTACAGTCGAAAAGAGGGAGACCACGAAACGCCGATTTCAGGCCTTACCCTTCACGTAAGAAATGCGCCGACAGAGCCTTTACACTGTATTTATACGCTTAGCCTAGCGGTCGTTTTGCAAGGGGCAAAGCTCCTTTCTTATGAAGACCAGCTCCATGAGTCAACTGCTGGCCAATCTATGCTAACTACCTTTGATTTGCCGGTAATTTCTCATGTGTCAGAAGCGACGAGGCACAACCCCTTTGTAGCGCTGGTTCTGAAGTTAGACTATACCCTCATTCTGCTAGTTTGCGCCGAGCTTAATCTGTCAAAACCGCCAAGAGATATTCGATATCAACCAATATCGACACAAGATGTGGATGAGGGCTTGTACGACGCTCTAGGTCGCCTTATTAAAATGTGTGCCCAGGGAAAGTTTTTGGATAGCCTTTACCCATTGGTTGAAAAAGAAATTGTTATTCGTTTACTTGATGGACCTCACGGATTGCACCTTCGCCACCTTGTGTCGTCAGGCGCGCCAAATGCACATATTTTAAAAGTGGTGACGTGGTTAAAACAGAATTTTACTCAGTCAGTGGGAATGGACGCATTGGCGGATCAAGCCCACATGAGTGCCTCTACTTTCAGGCAGCGCTTTCGAGCACTTACTGGTACCAGCCCTTTGCAATATCAAAAGACACTAAGATTACAAGAAGCAAGGGATCAAATGCTGATGAACGGTTTGGACGCAACACAAGCAAGCTCATTGGTTGGCTATGAAAGTGCATCTCAATTTAGCCGAGAATACAGCCGATTGTTTGGCATGCCGCCTCAAAAAGATATTCAACGTTTACGCACAGCTTAGAAGTCTTAGCTGCCCAGAGCATCAACCAGCGTACTGAATTTAGTTCTTCCTACTGGAACACTCGCGCCAGAGTGCAGGTGTGCGATGTACTTCGCACCTGAGTGTTGTTCGATATGCTTAACTTCATCAAGAGGTAACGCATAAGAGCGATGAACTCGCATAAATCTTTGAGGTAGAATTTGCATTAACCTGTCTAAGTGCTTGTCATGCAATATGGTTTGATTGTCTTTAGTGGTTATTTCACTGTAGTGCCCTGCGGCTTGAATGAATTGAATATCATCAACTTGAAGAAAGCAGAGCACATTGTTTTTGCGATATGACAACCGCTGACATTGGCCCTTAAATTGATGCAGAGAAAAGCGTCCTATCGCTTTACTTATTCTTTCTTGAGTAAATGGCTTACCAATAAAATCGAGTACGCCAAGCTCAAACGCTTCTAAAGCCCTGTCGGTATTCGCTGAAACCACCACGGTGTGATAAGGGGCGGCAAGCTGTTGATGAATTAATGAAAAACCGTCTTTTCCATGCAAATTCAAATCTAGAAAAAGCAGGTCTGTGTCACGGTTAGACAAATGCTCTTCTGCATCATCGAGGTTAGAAAAGCGATGAATAGTGGTTTTATCGTCGGTACACTGATCGATAAAACGAGCAAGTCGTTTGGCAACCATGGGTTCATCTTCTACTAGGGTAATATTCATCATAGCGTTTGTAAGGTGATTTGTTCGGTCTGCTCGGCGTGCGCGTTACTTTGCCCACCCGAAACGAGCGATGTTGGAAATGTGAGCTTAGTTACCCAATAATTGTCTTCGATAAATTCCACTAGCTTCCAGTCATTACCAAACGCTTCTGTAAGCCGGGCTTTAATGTACTTGGTGCCAACACCGGTTCCTTCTTTATTCTCTAATGCTGATGTCTGGTAAGAATAGTGTTGAGTAAGCTGAGCTTTAAACAGCAAGGTAGTTGAAGGTCTTTTATTCTTATCATGCTTGGCATTCTCTACAGACACACCCTGTGCTTCATCCTTTTGTTGTTCAGAAAAGCTAAGACGAAATTGATACTCTCCCGAGCCGTATCTGTTGTGGCTAAACGCATTTTCTATGAGGGTGAGTAATACTCCGGGAGGAAGAAGCTGCTGCCCTTTGTTTTCTGACATCTCCGGCTTTTGCAGTGAAAAGTGGGCGTCGAAGCGGTATCCCATAATTTTAAGGTGACTTTCACAAAGGGCGACTTCCTGCTGTAAAGCAATTAAGGCTCTATCGCTTAAGCTGGCCATTTGGCGAAACTCCGATGCTAACGCCTGAATAAACCCAATGGCTTCTTTAGGGGCGATTTCAATCCACTCTTCAATTGCGGTTAGGGTATTAAGAATAAAGTGAGGCTGTAGCTGTTTCTTTATAAGCTCAAGCTGCAGACGCTGAGTGGTAAGCGTTGACTGCGTAAGTGCACGCTGTCTCTCAGCATGGGTTTGGCTTAGCACGAGTAGTAATAAAAGCGCTAAGCCACTAAACGAAACAAAGAAATATTGGTCCATAAACGAAAACCGGTTTATGAGAACGGGTGAAACAAATACCACTATTCCCATGGTCATTAACCACGCGTACTTCTTCCGTTTATAAATACTGGCCACACCAATAATAAAGCTAATGAGCAAAGACACACTGAACAACAAAAAGCTGCGGTAATCGTAACCATCGAAATATAACAGTACCCCACAACTAGCCATAACCAACACAAGCAAGGTACTGATAAACCAAGTTTTTGAATAGCGGAAGAAAGACAGGAAAAAGAGCGGTAGCACCAGGCTGATAACAAGGGTTAATCCAAGGACGATTTCCATTCTAAGGATGTGCCACTGGTAGCTGTAACCGAATAGACCTCGCCATGACTCGGCCAAGATTAATAGAATCAGCATGGTGCATAGGCAGCTAAACCACAGGTATGCAGGCTCTTTGAGCGATGAAAAGTACACCACAAATGAATACATGGCGACAAGAACCAAGCCACTTAGCATCATTAATGGCAATCGGATACGCCACTCATTAATGGCGGCAAGAGTTTCGAAGTCGTCTGCAAATACCCAAAATCCACTACTTTGAGCGGTATCTGGACGAAACTCGCTGCTCAGCCTTACCATCACCGTGTTATCACCAGAATTCAGGTGCTGTGAAGGTAGAATGAATATACTGTCTATTTCTCCTGGCAATTCTTTGCTATCGGCTGTTGCAGGCATGCCGTTATCACCAATGTGATAGCCGTTCAAATAAACAGAAAACGCGCCAAGTATAGAAACAAACAAGCCTTTAGGCGCACTCTCGGTTTGTTGTACATCTTGCGAACCATTTGATGTTGCGTTGAACGCAAGTGTGAACTTGAGCCACCTTACTTCATTAGACAGTTCGATGTCCGACTGGGAGTGAGCCTGCCATCGAGGATCGTTCTCCGCTGGTACTTGCTCTTGCCCAGAATAGAGGATGCTGACCTGAGAAGGAAATATCAGTGAATGGGTGGGCTGTTCGTGCAAAAGTACAACGCCCCAAATGAGCATTGTCATAAGCATTAAGTAGAACCAATTGAGTTTTTGCACGGGAAGTTAGGGCGTGTTGTTTGTTGTTATTGTTAACACAGTACACAGTTTTTAACTGTTAATGAAGTCGAAATAATGCACTTGGGGAATGCCTGATGCAGTTCAGGAAATAGGTCGCCGTAAACCGAATAATTGACGCTACATTTGGCTGAAATTTATACGGAGAGTAATGTATGACACCCATTAATAAACTAGTAGCCTTTATCCTTTTACTTTTGTGGTATGCGCCACTTGAAATAGCCCACGCAAATGACAACCAACTGTTGTCTCAAGCTGAACTCAACGAGCTCTTAAAAGAATACAAATTAAGTGGCGTAAGCGTCGCGGTAATCGACGACTTCAATGTTGTCTATTCCGCCACAGCTGGGGAAAAGGTGTTCGGTTCAGGTGATTCCGTTAACCAGTCAACGGCCTTTTCTACCGCTTCTATTTCCAAGCCGGTTACCGCGCTACTAGCGGCAATGCTCGAAGAGCAAGGCAAGCTTAGTTTAGACGACTCTGTAGCTAAGTATCTCACCCGCTGGACACTGCAAAAAGAGCAGTTTCCCAACCCAGAGGAAATTACTTTTCGTCGGTTGCTCAGCCACACTGCGGGCACCACACAAAGTGGGTTTGCTGACTTTTATAAAGGAGATGCTGTGCCAACGGCTATCGATAGCCTAAACGGAGTAAACGTGCCTCGTTATGACTCGCCCATTAGCTTAGCATTTAAGCCTGGTGAAAGTTGGTCGTATAGCGGCGGTGGCTACGTTATTGTGCAAATTGCGCTGGAAGATCTAACTGGAAAGACATTGCCTGAATTAGCAGAAGAAATGCTATTTAAGCCGCTTAACATGGTTAACACCACAATGTATCAACCTGACAGCCCGCTATTTTTGCAAAATGTGGCAAGCGTTCATCACGACGATTTGAGCGTGATCCAATCTGGATATCCAATTTGCCCGCAAATTGCGCCTTCGGGAATGTGGAGTAATGCCCTTGATATGGCAACATTGATTATCGAAATGCAAAGAGCACTAAATGGCGATGATACAAAGGTAATCTCGCAAGCAGTGGCGCGCAATACTACTCAAATTGAAACCCTTGATGTTGTAGGTGGTTGGGGGCTTGGCTGGATGCGTTTTGAGGCAAAAGGCAACCTAGAGTGGTTCTCTCATGGTGGTTCAAACACGGGAACAGGAGGGCAAATCATGGGCACAATGCGCGACGGTAGAGGTATCGCTATATTCGGTAACGGCGGCAACCCTGCTCGAATTCCGGTTATTGAGACAGTTATTGCAACGGTCGTGGAAAAGCTCGACTGGAAGAAAAGCTTGCCCGTGGTAAAGCAACAGGTTCCCCTTGAACTGTTAAATGACTTTGAAGGTAAATATCTCGCAGGCTTTGGAGAAACCATCGAAATCAGCAAGCAGAACAACCAGCTTTTTCTACCAAGGAAGGCTGTTGCTGTGGAGTTATATCGAAAGTGGGGAGCTTGTTTACCTTGGTGACGGAGAATTTGGTGTGGAAGGTTATCCAAACCGACTTTCTCTTGAAACAGTAAGCGGTAAAAAGCGGCTGAAAGTGTCGCGAAAGGGAAGCGATAAGGTGTCGTATTTTGAATCTGCCCCAGAATAGGGGCAGTAAGATGGACAAGGCGAGTGTGTTACTCGCCTGCCATAGCACGACCTTTCGTTTTAACACTGGCTATCAACATATAAATACTGGTAGCAAGTAAGCACGCAAATAAGTAGCCCATCAATCCTTGAGGGCCTACTAAAAAGTTATCGGCAATGAGTGGGCCTACTACTGAACCCACGCTGTAGCTGAAAAGCATGACCTGTGTGGCGCATACAATGAAGCTAGCATCGAGTTTGTCGCAGGCCAGATTTATTGCCACTGGGTATAGGGCAAATATTGCCATACCTAATAAAAACAGACCTGTTCCCAAAGCGTATATACCGCTAACCGCTGCGGTTAATGTTATGGCGGCGACACCTAGTAAACAAAATAGCGCCATGAGTAACGTGCGGCCTAAGTACTTGGATAGCGCAGGAATTAAAGGTTGAACTGCCATAGCGCCTAAAATAATTAAGGCCATTAAGCTACCCAAATCGTCATGAGCAATGCCCCGGTTTAATAGTTCAAGAGGCATTAAGCCGTAAATGGCACCTAGGGTTAAGCCTGACACTATGCAACCAATAATTGCGGCATGATTTAGTTTTGATATTTGCTTTAGCGACAGTGGCGTACTGTGGGAAGCTTCAGGCTGTTCGCTCTTTGCAAACAAAAGTACGCCAATGGCTAAAATCAACATGGTGAAAATGGCAGCAAAAGGAAGCATGCCGCCTACGCCAATAGCGCCAATACCTAACTGACCTAAAGAACTTCCCCCGTAAAGTGCGCCCATGTATAGGCCTAAACGTTTGGCTCTATCGGCTTCGTCGCCGTGTAAAAGCCACGACTCTACGATAACAAATACACCTGCTACAGCAACGCCAGCCACTAACCGAGCCACAAGCCAAACCGCGGTGTGAGCAAACAAAGGCATTACTGCGATAGTAAGTACAAGGATGCCTAAACACAGTGCAAAACCGTGCTTGTAACCAACGCGGGTGACCAGCGGTTCAATACTAAGGGCACCCAATAGTAGTCCAGCGTAAAAGCTGCTAGCCAGCCAACTGGCGATAGCCGTGTCTAGGTTGTAATGGCTGAGCATTAGTGGGATCAGACTCATCAAATAGCCAGACGCAACTGCGTACATACCCAGCGCAATAACGGGAACAGAGATTCGCGCTTTGGCTGGCGGAATTAAGGTGTTGTCCAAGGTAATGCCTTACATCAGAGGAAAGAGAAGATAATTTCGCGGCGCGAATATGAGGCAAATTCTGATATAGGTAAAATGAAAAGAAATGCTCGTAAAGATGCTAAAAATTGATGGTGAGGAAGGCGCTGCTAGATAGTGCATGCGCCTCAGATAGTTTAAGCATTAGTGCCTTAAATCATCCGGTGTATGATCTGCCACAAATGCATTTCTTTCGCCCATGGGTCTGTCTTCACCCACCGTACTGTCTGCAGTAGTTTGGAGCTCTATCGACGAGTTCACCTCTGCACCAATTAGAATGATATACGCGGTTAAATACAACCACATGAGCAAGATAATAATTCCCCCAACGGATCCGTAGGTTTTGTTGTAACTTCCAAATTCATTGAGGTATATCGAAAAGCCATATGAGGCTACCACCCATAATAACGTGGCAAAAACTGAACCCGGCGTCACCCAGCGCCACTGGGCTTCTCTTCGGTGAGGCGCATAACGATATAAGGCAGAGAGCGCAATATTAAATAGGGCCAGCATCACCGGCCAAGTCACCCACATGGCTTGCTCGGTACTAAGGGCATTTGACGTCATCCAGCTTATTGCTTCGGGTAAAATAGTGATGCAGGCAAGGGACACAATTACAGTAAGGATCATAAATATGGTACAGGTGATGCGTGCCAGGATACCTTTAAAAAAGCCTCTTCCTTCCGCCTCGCTATAGGTAATGTTGCATGCCTTTATCAGAGCGTTAGCGCCTTTGCTGCTGCTCCACAGTGATAAGAGCAGAGTAAATAAAAAACTCCAGCCTAATGCAGTATCCGACTTCTCGGTTAAATTTTTAAGTTGCTCTTCAATGATGTAACGACTGTCATTCGGTACTACATTTACCAGCAATGCCATATGACTTTGTAGTTCGTCGGGTGATACAACAAGCCCATACAAGGCAATGGTTGCTCCTAGTAAGGGGAAGATAGCCAGCAAGCAGTAAAAGGCAACGCCAGCGGAGATAAGAGGAATATTGTCTTTTTGCAGGCTAGTGAAAATGCGCTTTGTAATACTCCACCAACTTTTCAAAGAAAGCTCAAATGCAGATTTAGCGTGGTTAAAACGTTCCTTGCTCATGTGTCCTCATGCCTTGCCTAAACAATAAAACTCTTAAAGCTTGATACATGAAAATTTCGCTGTCGGCTTACATCACCTTAAAAAAAGAAGCGAGAAACAAGCTCTGTAAATCGTTCACAAAATCTGAATATGTGCGTGGCTATCAAAGTTGATGAAAATGTTGGTTTTTTATTTATTGTAATTAAATCAATGACTTACGTTTGTTGGTTTGGATGGTTTGTAATTTGCACCTTCAACAGCATCCTAGCTAAATAGTAAGAGCAAGGTTATGACATGCACAAACTAACGCGTTCACCTGATGTGATTTGCTAATGGTGGTAGGCGGACAGTTATTCCTGTCGTGTGGCGACCCCTGTTTTTACTAGCTTTACATTTCGTCTTTCAGAAGGAGAGAACACTATGAGCAATACCCAAAGCCTTAAAGGCAAAAAAATCGCTATTTTGGCAACCAATGGTTTTGAGCAAAGCGAGTTGATTCAACCAAGAGACAAGTTTATTGAGCAAGGTGCTGAAGTTGATGTGCTATCTATTGATGATCAGTCCACGATCAAAGCATGGGACGAAGACAACTGGGGAAAAGAAGTTAACGTTGATAAACAAGTTACGTCTGTAAACCCTGAAGATTACGATGCCCTTGTGCTACCCGGCGGTCAAATCAATCCCGATATACTGCGTACTAATGAAGATGCTGTTGCCTTCATCAAAAGTGCAAACAGCGCGGCAAGTATTAAAGCTATAGGTGCTATCTGTCATGGTCCATGGTTGCTGGTGGAGTCTGGGTTAGCGAAAGGTGCAACACTCACTTCGTTTCCTAGTATCCAAACAGATCTCAAAAATGCTGGTGCGACCTGGGTTGATGAAGAAGTGGTGACCCACTCAAAACTAGTCACTAGTAGAAACCCAGATGATATTCCAGCTTTCGTAAGCAAAATTAGTGAATTGGTTGCCCAGTAAAAAGGAGGAAGTGTATGTCCACCTCAGCTACAGATAAAAAGGTTATCGCGATAACGGGGGCTTCCAGCGGCATTGGCGAAGAAACGGCAAAGCAACTGGTAAATAACGGTTTTAACGTTGCCCTCTTAGCGAGAAGTGAGGACAAACTGCGTGCCTTGGTTGAAGAGCTTGGCAATGATGTTGCGTTCGCTGTAAAAGCGGACGTTAGTGACTTTAAAAACGTCGATACGGCATTTAAAAAGGTGAGCAAACATTTCGGTCGCATTGACGGCATTTTCGCCAATGCGGGGCGCGGCGCGAAAGCCGCCGGCATTGAAAAGGGGGACGTAGATGACTGGGATGGCATGCTGGGCGCAAACGTAAATGGACTGCTTTATACTGCAAAAGCCGGATTGCCGTACCTGCGCGATACGCAAGGCCACTTCATTATTACGTCTTCGGTCGCCGGTCGAATAGCTCTCAAAGGCTCTGTATATGGGGCAAGTAAGTGGTTTGCTTATGGTTTCGGTCAGAACCTCGCCGAAGAAATGCGCGAGTGGGGCGGCCGCTGTACCACTATTTGCCCTGGTATGGTGAATACGCCATTTTTCGATGAACCTAAGGAAGACAAGCTTCAGCCAGCGGATATCGCAAAATCGGTATTGTTTGCCCTAAGCGCAGAAGAGTCAGCCTGCGTTCGCGAGGTTTATGTTATGCCGGCGAAGTAAACGAACTAACCACGGGTAAGAGATAATTTATTCAAGCAAAGGGTAGGGTTAGTCACTGCCCTTTTTTATTTGCTCCGCCTGTACGTTTAACCTGACTTATTAATTTCATGAAGCTATTCAAATTAGCCAAATAAAGTATTTTCCCCATCCTGTTACCCCTAATCTAGGTTGTCAATAAGCGCTAGCTGAGTGAGATAGTCGATTTCTAATTCCTTTTTGAAATGGCTTTCCCAAAGGGCCCGCGGCGCAAGAACAATAACAGGAGAGTAAGATGTCTAACGAATTTACGGGTAAGACCGCTATTATTTCTGGTGCCGCTGGCGGCATAGGGTTAGCGCTGGCAGAGGCATTGGCAAGGCAGGGTATGAATATCGTCATGGGCGATATTGATAATGCTGCGTTAACCGAGTCGGGTAACGACTTACGAGAGAAAGGTTTCGATGTATTGACTTGCGCCCTTGATGTTACCGATTACGCTCAGTGGGAAGATATTGTAGCTAACGCCAAAGAGAAGTTTGGCAAGGTTCATATGGTCATCAATAATGCTGGCGTTGGCGGTACGCCGGGGAAAGTCGAAGATTCGGAGCATGAGACCTGGCGCTGGGTAATGGACGTCAACGTTATGGGCGTACTCTATGGCGCACAAGCATGCGTGCCAGCTATTAAAGAGCACGGCGAAGGAGGTTGGTTGCTAAACGTGGCGTCGATGGCAGGAATGATGGGCATGCCATATGCGGCGGCCTATTGCGCATCAAAGGCTGCGGTTGTCTCTATGACGGAAAGCTGGGTACCAGAACTGAAACCTTTTGGAATCCATACTTCTGTATTGTGTCCAGCATTCGTGAAAACCCGCATTCACGAGTCGTATAGAAATAGGCAGCAAAAATACGCAGTAGCCGCTGAGAAACGCATTGATAAAGAAAAGCTTAAAGCAGGAGCTCAAGCGGCCACTAAAGCAGTAGAGTCGGGAATCGATGCCTCTGTGCTAGCTGAGCGCGTGATAGAGGCGCTTCAGTCAGAGCAAACTTATATTTATACACACCCGAATTATAGAAAGGTTACTACGGCGCGCTTTGGCGCGATTGATAGCGCCTTTGTCGATGCTGAGCAGAGTCAGGCTGTTGGTCATCTTATTGATGATGAAATCGTGACTTTTTAGTTCATTCGCGGCTACGGTTTGCGTATAAACACACGAAAGTGCCCTGAATCTTGTCTTCCAAAAGCCGTTATATAACGGCTTTTGATGTTGTGAGACTCTGAAGGTCAATGACGCGGTCACAGACTTTTTCTAGCTGTGTTCTATCGTGGCTGATAAAGAGCACCGTACAATTTTCTTCTCTGCATTGATCGACAAGTAAGTGAGTAATTGCCTTACTTGTAATGGGGTCGAGCCTAGATGTTGGCTCGTCAGCTATAAGTAGCTTGGGCTTTAGTAGCAGCGCGCGCAGCAATGCAATGCGTTGAAGCTCACCTCCACTTACCTCAGAGGCGCTGCGCTCAAACAATCGCTGGTTAAGGCCTAGTTGAGATGAAAGTAAATCGGCACGCTTTTTAGACACCTTGTGAAGCTTTATTACGTCATCAATCAATGATTTAAGCGTAGTGTGATCGGCAAATGAACTGGGGGGATCTTGATATAGCTTTAGGGTTTGATAACGGTGTAAAAGCGTATGAAACGCAATATTGCCTTGATAGGGTAGAAGCCCAAGTAGAGCATCACCTAGAGACGTTTTTCCACTGCCGCTATCACCACAAAGCCCGACAATTTCGCCTTCCCCTAAAGAAAAACTAAGGCCAGTAAATAGTGTACGGTTACCTCTCATAATTGTGAGGTCATTCACCGATACCAGCGGTGCAAACCTATGCGTTTTTTTGTGGTAGCCGTCCAGTGTTGCGGAGCCGACGCAATAAGGGTTTTGGTATAGTTTGAAGACGGGGAGGACAGTATCTTGCGGGTATCACCTGTTTCAACCAGTTTCCCGTTTTTAAGCACCATACATTTACCACCCAGTGCCTCTGCCACTGAAACATCGTGCGTAATGGTAAGTAGCGTACCGTCGTTAGCTTTTTGCTTTAGTTGCTCAATAATGTGATGTTTGCGTCCGGCATCTAGCCCTTTTGTGGGTTCGTCGGCTAGAAATAAAGGTGCATTAGTCACTGATGCACAGGCAAAAGCAACACGCTGTGCCATTCCACCAGAAAGTTGAGAAGGGACCTTATCACTGTCGTCTTTAAGAGCCAGGTTGTCTAGCTGTGTCTTCGCACTCTTTTGTGCTTCGCGAGCACCGTTACCCAATGTAAACCGAAAAACTTCGGCGACTTGCTGGCGAATTTTCATCATTGGGCTTAGAGAATGCCATGGCTCTTGCGGCAGCATAACAATGTCTCGCCCCCACAATTTTTCACATTCACGTCGGTTGGCACGAAGCATATCTACACCGTTTACCAGAACATTTCCCGTAACCTTCAGTGCAGGTGGTAAGTCGCCCATAATTGCTTGCGCTAGCAGACTTTTACCTGCCCCGGTTTCACCCAATATAGTCAGTGTCTCGCCTTGTTCAAGGTTAAGGGATAGATCCTCTACAATAATGGTGTCTTGCGCGTAAATTGATAAGTGTTCAATAGCAATGTATTGGCTCACAGTTTGCGCTCCAATGCATCACTCTTTGATAGTCTACTGCTGCTGTCAAAAATGAACTTATTTAAACGAGGTGTTTTGTCACTCTTCGCAGAAAGTAAGTGAAAGCCCAGTACGAGAACGAATAGGGTGGAAATAGGTTGTGCGAGCAGCCAAGGTGCTTCGTGATAGTATGGAAAAAGCTCAACTATCATCAGCCCAAGCTCAGGGCTGGGTGGTTTTAAACCAACATAAACGAAGCCCACCGATGCCATGGCGATAATTGAGGAGGAGGCACCAAAAGCAGTAAGTGATAACACGTCTTGTCGAATGGCGGGCCATATATGCTTATTAAATAAATAGCGTTTTGGAAAACCCAATAGCGCAGAGTTTTCCAGTGCAGGGCCTGTCACTACTGGTAGAGTGATAGCACGTACCAGCCTGAAGTACTCGACGGCCAGTACTAAGGAAATGGCTAAATACAGCATAATGAAAGAGCCCGGTACTAGCGCCGCGAAAAGAAGAATAAGTACCAGTCCGGGGAGCGCCAATATCGTATTGGCAATGAAATTCAACGTCGTATCTACCCAGCCTCTACACCACGCTGCAATTACGCCCGTTAGCACGCCAATGATTGATGAACTTAGTACACACAGTGCAGCGAGAGAAAGTGATATGCGCAGACCCTCTGAGATTCTGGCTAACATGTCGCGTCCGAACTGATCTGTACCTAACCAATGTTGCGCACTTGGGGCTTCGAGCACTTGCTTTAAATTTTGTTGATTACCGTTTGTTCCCAATAGAACAGGCTCGCCCAACGCAAGTAATAAGAGCAGCATCAATAGTGAAAAGCCAATCACTTTTTCAACAGGTAAGGCGGGTGTCTTCATTGGCTATGTCCTCGATTTTCCCTCACCCTTGGGTCGAGTGCATACTGACTTAAATCGACTAGTGTGTTGACCAATACGAATAACATGCCCATCAGCAACGCTGTGCCTTGTAACATAGTGATGTCGCGGGCAAAGACAGCATGGGAAAGTCCGTGTCCTATGCCGGGCCAAGCAAAAAGGCTTTCAATCATAATTACGCCTTCAATTAACCCGATAAGTTGTATGCCCATGAAGGCTAGAGCAGGTATTACAATGTTAGGTAGCGCATGGCACCTGAACGCTTCTAGAGCGCTTAACCCTTTTATCTTGGCGAAATGGAAGTAACCCGATTGAACCGCATTAACAGTACTATTGCGAATTACGCGGTTTGATATAGCCGCCAGGCTTAACCCTAAGGTCATTACAGGTAATATGGTATAGACAAAGCCTGAAGAGCCCGCAACCGGTAGCCAGTTGAGCTCTAGTGCAAAAATAAAGATGAGAATTAGCCCCAAGCAAAAGACCGGTTGAGAGCGCACGAACGTGGAAAATACTAATGCTGTTTTATCAAAAAGAGAAGCACGGCTCTTAGGAGTATTTTCACTTTTTCGAGCGCTTCTGATGCCGCTATAAATTCCCAGAGGAAACGCAATTAATGCGGATACCAGAATAGCGAGTCCAGCGAGAACAAGGGTGTAAGAAAGCTGATTTTGTAGCTCAACAACAATGGGGGCACCCGTGACCAAGCTATTGCCTAAATCCAGAGAGGCTAAATCAGTCATCCAGCTGACGTACTGTTCGAAAGCGCTTCTGTGCAGACCAAGTTCTTCTGCTACGGCGTTAGCGGCACTTGTGCTTACCGCATCGTCACCGTAGCGGCCAGCCGCTATTTTGTAAGCCATATCTCCAGGTAGTGAACGGGTTATAATAAATGTGAGTGTGCCTACACTCCACGCCATCAGTACAGCTTGAAGCAGCCGTTGAAGTAGGATTTTTCTCATTATTATGGGGCTATTCTCATTTGAGATACGCGAAAAGAACGCTCGTAAGGGTCGAAGCTGAAGTTTCTTAGTCGGCTAGAAGTCGCCGTTTGCTGCACATAGTACATAACGGGGATAAGAGGAACGTCTTGCTGAACTTCTTGCATAATTGATGATATCAACGATTTGTAAGCGTGTTCATCCGTAGTGTGACTCAAGGTCTTTAAATCGCTAAACACTTTTTCATTTTGCCAGTTCATTGGCCCCCAATCGCCGCCTTCTTTTGAAGAAAAGTCAGCCAGCATTATACCGAGAGGGTCTGGGATGTTAGCAAAGTTACGCGCCATAAGTGCAGTTTGTAATGTACCATCAGCATGCCCTGAAGGAATGGCACTTACATTTTCCATATGGACAGAGAGCTTCACTCCAATGCTAGCCCACTGATCTTGAATTGCCGTGGCAATGGTAATGAGTTCTGGCCGATTGGCATAGGTAATCATATCAAGCGTTAAAGGTGAGCCATCTTTGTAGCGCACGCCATCCTCACCCACTAACCATCCCGCGTCGGTTAGCAGCTGTGCCGCTTTTTTCCTATTTAATAATAAGTCGCCGTTTTCAACGCTATTTTTAATTGTTGGATTATTGTCAGCGTCACTCATTGAAATAGTATTGGTAGCATTATCTGTAGTAGAACGAATATGCCAGTCTCGAATATTTGGGCCAAATAGCTGATCAGCAGAGATATTCGATATACGCATTACGCCAGATGCAATGCCTTTTCTGTCAATCGCTAAACTCAGTGCCTGCCTTACTTTTACATCTGAGAGGATAGGATGGCCGCTATTTAACTTAACTAAAGTGGTGCGAGGGATCCTGTCGCTAAACACGTTTACGTTAGAGTCAGTGCGCAACATGCTAACCGCGGCAGGGTCGAGGTTGTACACAATATCTGCTTGCCCCGTTCGTACCATAAGCGCCCGCGTTTCAGAGCGGTGACCCGTTACGTACTCAACGTTTTCAATAACAGCGGGCTCGCCCCAATAATTGTCGAAGCGTGTGGTTGTAATATTGTGGGGTGGTTCAAAGTGCGTAATCTGATAGGGGCCTGTACCTATTAAGGTTTTAATTCGATTGAACTTGCCGAAGGTAGCAGGTGCCACGATCGCAGTTGTATAATTACTTAACAGGGAAGGGAAAGGACGGTAACTTTGGTTCAAGGTGAACTTGATAGAATATTCTGATACCACCTCCATGTTGGCGATCATATCTTTTGAAAATGGCGTTGGTTTACCAAACGCGACCGAAAGGCTTTTGTAGACGGCGTCGGCGGTCATTAATGTGCCGTCATGAAAATACACATCAGGACGTAAATTAAATGTCCAAACAGTAAAGTCCTCATCATTTGACCATGAGCTAGCAAGTCCTGGGAGAAGCTGACCTTGGTTATCCACGTCTATGAGAGTTTCCAGAATTTGCATTCGTGTAAACATGTAGCCGGTACTTGCCGGATCGTTATTGACTGGTTCAAAAGGACCACTGATCAGAATTTTGTTTGTAGGTTGTGAAGGTGTGCAGGCACTAAGTAGAACGCTGGCAACGACGAGTAAAATTGTTAGATGTCCAATCCGCATATTATTTTTATGTATTCCCTTCGAGCCTTTAAGCTTTTTCGTGTCTATTTGAATCCTGTGAATCAGTATCAGTATTTAATATTCTTAGGCTGACGCCCTGAATAGTAAAACAAAGTTCCAGATTGGATAATATACGACTTGTTGAATAAATGTACAGATTGAGTCGGTAGGGCAAAACTACTTTTTGAAAAATGCACTGACTAATGACCATCAAGATATTAAGTAATGTTAAGTCGGTGCACAATATTTTCAACTTTTGTAATGGGCAGTTGGTCGTATGTTACATTGTAACTTTAAGCATTTATTAGTAATGCTATAGAGTGATAGTACTACAAATTAAAAAAGGGTTTTGAGCCCTATCAAACACACTGGATAACAATAATGAAAAAGCTTCTTAAAGCGGCAGTTGCTGTATCAGTTGCACTTGCGTGCACCCCCGCCTTTGCAGACAAAAACGACAAGAATGAAGTCTTCAGCAGTTCAACATTCAAAGCCATGGAGCTGAGAAACATTGGGCCTGCGTACATGTCTGGGCGTATCGCTGATATCGCAGTCGATCAGAACAATCCCTCAACATGGTACACCGCGGTGGGTTCGGGTGGCGTGTGGAAAACTACCAACGCGGGTACGACCTGGACGCCAATTTTCGACGACCAGCCAGTTTACTCCATTGGCGACGTGACCATTGCGCCAAGCAACTCAAATATTATTTGGGTGGGAACGGGCGAAAATAATGGTGGCCGTCACATTAGCTTTGGCGACGGTGTATATAAATCGCTAGATGGCGGTCAAACCTGGAAGAATATGGGTCTGAAGAAGTCAGAGCACGTTTCTGACATTATTATTCACCCTACAAATCCAGATATTGTATGGGTATCTGCCCAAGGGCCATTGTGGAGTGGCGGCGGCGAGCGTGGGCTTTATAAGACGACCGATGGCGGTGAAACGTGGAAGCAAGTGCTTAAGCCAGCTGACGAATGGACCGGGGTAACATCACTACTTATTGACCCGCGTAACCCAGACAAACTTTATGCTGCAACGTGGGCGCGTCAGCGTTCAATTGGCGCCTATGTGGGAACGAACGAAGGCGCAGGTATCCATACTTCCAGCGACGGAGGCGAAACCTGGACTGAACTTAAAACAGGTTTACCACAAGGCAATATGGGTAAAATTGGTATGGCTATATCACCCATGAACCCAGATGTGATTTATGCCACCATTGAAACCGATAATCGCGGTGGTGGCTTCTACCGTTCAGCCGACCAAGGTGCTAGCTGGACTAAAATGTCAGATGAAGTAGGCGGTGGCACAGGTCCTCACTACTATCAGGAAATATTCGCTGACCAACATCAATTTGACCGTGTTTATATTGCCAGTAACTACAGCAAAGTGTCGGATGACGGCGGCAAAACGTGGACGCCCATCAACACTAAACGCAAGCACGTAGACGACCACGCCATGGCGTTCCATCCTACCGACCCAGATTTCGTATTGATGGGATCCGATGGTGGTATTTATATGTCTCACGACAGAATGGCGAATTGGCGCTTTATGGCGAACCTTCCATTAACCCAGTTCTATAAAGTAGCGCCAGATGACTCTAAACCATTTTATAAGATCTACGCTGGCGCACAGGATAATTCCACCCAAGGCGGTCCTTCGCGCACTATGCGTGAAGAGGGGATAAAGAACAAAGATTGGTTCTTAACCTTGGGCGGTGATGGGCACGGCCCAGCGGTAGAGCCTGGTAACCCTGACATTATGTATTCGCAGTGGCAGCAAGGAAATTTGGTGCGTGTCGATACGACTACCCGAGAAGGGGTGTATGTTAAGCCTCAGCCACTACCAGGCGACCCTGCAGAGCGGTTTAACTGGGATGCGCCGATTAATGTATCTGCACATGATCCTGCGCGTATCTACTTTGCCTCACAGCGGGTTTGGCGAAGTGATGATCGCGGTGACAGCTGGACGGCAGTGTCGGGCGATCTCACTAAAAACGGCAATCGCATGCATTCGCCACTTATGGGGCGCACGTGGTCAGTAGAAGCCGGCTGGGACCTGTATGCCATGACAGAGTTTCATACCATTGCCAACTTTGCTGAGAGCCCGGTAGATGAAAATATTCTGTGGGCAGGTACCGACGACGGTATTATTCAAGTGACCACTAATGGTGGTAAATCTTGGAAAAAGATTGAGCTAGATGACATTAAGGGGATTCCAGCCAATTCGTACGTGAATGATATTCGCGCTGACTTGTTTGATCCCAATACGGTATATGTTGCCCTTGATAATCACAAATATGGTGATTACAAACCTTATTTAATCAAGTCGACTAACTTAGGGAAAAGCTGGACTTCATTAGCTGATGATTTACCTGAAAAACACTTAGTGTGGCGTATTGTACAGGACCACGTAAATAAGGACTTATTGTTTATTGGTACTGAATTCGGTGTGTTTTTCTCGGTAGATGGTGGTAAAGACTGGGTAGAGTTAGACGGCGGTATGCCGACCATCTCAACCCGCGATGTGAAAATTCAACGTCGTGAGAATGACCTAGTCGCAGGTACGTTTGGTCGCGGTATTTACATACTTGATGATTATGCGCCGCTGCGCTCATTAACCGAGAAGTCGATGCAAAAAGACGCCATTTTGTTTGCGCCAAGTCGACCGGTTAAGTGGTTCCAGTTAGATGATAATCACACAGACTCTGATGGTGACGATCGCTTTGTTGCCGAGAATCCCGAGCACGGTGCAACTTTCACCTACTATTTGAAAGACAGTTTGCTAACGGCAAAAGAAAAACGCCAAGAAGCAGAAAAGAAACTTATAGAAAACAAAAAGTACCCTAAGTATCCAAGCTGGGAAGCGGTTGAAGCTGAAAACCAAGAAACTGACCCCGCTGTGTATGTCGAAGTACGCGACAGTGATGGTGACTTAGTGAAGCGTGTAGAAGGTAACACAAAGAAAGGCTTACACCGTATTACCTGGGATATGAAATATTCACTCACTATTCCGCTTACCGACAAAGACAGCAAGAACAATGGACTCATGGCGCTACCAGGCAGCTATACCGCGACGTTATTTAAGCGAGAAGGCTCCACGGTAACAGCGCTTTCTGAGCCAGCGTCATTTGTATTGGAATCTATCTACGACGGCGCGCTGAAAGGTGCTACGCATGCTGAAATTGAAGCATATGGTAATGCGGTGAACGATGCGCAAAAACGTGCATTATCATCGACGACTGTACTGAAGCAATTAAAAGAAACCATGGGCCTTTTGCGTACCGCGATTGATCGCACGCCAAGTGATGTGAACAGTCTTGAAGCGCAATACGCTGCTATTCAAGATGAAATTAACGGGGTAAACAAAGTTCTATTTGGCCTTTCATCTCGCGATAAGATGGGTATTAAGCCTGCAAATGTGTTGAGCCGATTGGGCTATGCCCGTTCTGCATTAGGGTCTTCTTACGGACCAACGCAGCAGCATAAAGACCAGCTCGGTTACGCCAACGATGGTCTAGATGATGTAGTGAAGCGAATCGGTACATTGCAGCAGCGTGCTGTACCATCACTTCAACAAGCGGTGATTGATGCTGGTGGACCCTGGACTACGGGTCTTCCTGTAATCGCTAAATAGCGGTAATTAAGCATCATTTTGCTTAGTACGCGGCGGTAGTTTTACTGCCGCGTTTTTCATTTTCTTTGCCAACTTTTTCGGTGCACACTTATTTTCACAGGTATGTATCGCGTAGTGAGATCATCATTGTTTTCTTTTTTGCTAGATTCAAGTTTTTCAGTGTCTTCTAAATCCTCGTCTGGTTTATCGGTATCTATTGCTGCACTACCTTTACTGCTTACATCATCTTTTAGCGTTGCCCAAGGTGCACCGCTCAACGAGGTAGAGCGCTACACAGTAACGGCTGCACGACCCTATTACGACGAGACGCTTTCGCGCATTTTTCCGCAATATGAGTTTGATAAAAGTGGCCTAGTAGCGCCGTTACATACCAATGATGTCTTACTTCGATCTCCTTCTGTGTCGTTAAATGGGCAGGGCGGGCAAATACAAAGCATCAGTATCCGAGGGTATTCGCGGTGGCGAATTCAAACCCTGCTAGACGGCGTACCGATTGTGAGCGACAGGCGGGCAGGGTCTAGCATAGGCTTTATTCCACCTGACTTTATTTCAACAGTATCTGTGTTACCGGGCGCCGCTTCCACTTACCTAGGCTCGGGAGCGATAGGTGGCGCGGTGAACTTGCATTTTGGGGAAATTCAAAAGCCTCACCTACAGGTTGGCTACAGCAGTAATCAACAAATGAAGGCGCTGAGCTATGCTGGCAGCACACGCCGTGAAGACAATAGCAACAGCCTAACTGAAGAGAGCGAAACAGACTGGAACATTTCATACCGAAGCGCCGACAATGGAGAAGATGCGAATGGGGGCTCGCTGTTTGATCAATTCGAACAATCAGGGCTATTTGTTAGACACAGGCCGGTAGATAGCGTCATAAAAGAGGCGTGGACGCTTTATTCTGATAATAACGACATTGGTAAGTCGAGCAGTGACTTCCCAGAAAGTAGAATAACCACCTACCCAGACAACACGCACTGGCTTGGCAAAATAGCGTTTGAAAGTCACCTATTTACTGGAAATGTCTGGTGGCATAAATCTAGCCTAGACACCTCGGTGTTGCGACCAGAAAGCCGCATCAACGACAGCGAAAACAAGGCGTTTGACTATGGGGTTAACATAAGCACAGATACGCAGCTGAAAGACTGGGATTTGAACTGGCAGCTGCAAGTTACTGGTCGAGACGGCGTAGTGGCAGATGAGAGAGAATTCACATTAACACCAGTGGAAAGCGCGTTACCTGACACCACATCGCCCAGTTTCATAACAAATGCATTTGAAGCAGAGCTTGCCTATGAAGTGCGTACTCTCGATGCAAGCGAGATTACTACCGCAGCGGTTGCTGATGCCTCACGACAGTGGCAAAGCTTGTCGCTCGCCCTTGGCGCACGGGTTGACTGGCAGCGCCAGTCTGATGATTCAGATGCCAATACATTCCAATCTAGCACTGCTCAAACTAACACTAATCTAAGCGGGTATTTAGGCGCAAATTATCAGCTTTCTCAGCATTGGGCGGCTGGTATGTATGTGTCTAGCGCGTTTCGAAATCCGTCTTTAACTGAACGTTTCTTTGCTGGCGAAACGCCTCACGGTACTGTGTTGGGCAGCCTCAAACTTGAAACAGAGCAAGCGTTAAATATGCAAGCCAGTGTTGCTTACAGCAGTGAGCAACTGCAAGGCTCGATAGAGGTGTTTAATCAGAAAATTGATAACTATATTGAACGCATTATGGTTGCTGAAGATGTGCTTCAATATTCTAATTTAGACAGTGCAACGATAGAGGGGGTGAGCTATCAACTTAGTTGGCAATCGCACAATGACGCATTAGACGCTCGACTTAGCGGAATGTGGATTAGCGGTGAAGACGATTTGGGTAATAGCATTGCAGATATACCTGCAAACAGTCAGAGGCTTGATTTAGGCGTTCAATGGCAAGCTGTGCGGTTTTTTACGGTATTTGCCTATCGTGCAAGTAAGAGGGATATTGCTGACGGAGAACGAGCTCTTGATGAGGTATTCACGCTGGACATGGGCGCTGATTGGCAGTTAAACGAGCGGGTTCAACTTCAAGCTAGCTGGAGCAATGTTACCAATCAACAGTATTACACCAGTGCTGATGACAAAGCGGCATTTGCTCAAGGCGACAGCGTGCAGCTAGCCATTAATTACCTGTTATGAGTTGTTTAAGGGCTGACGAAATTTGTTCTTTCGATATTTACTTTTCATGGTGGTGTACAGCATGACAAGGCCCGTTACCCACAGCACAAAAAGCAATAGGGCAGCGGGCAAAAACAGCCATAGCTTAGCGCCCTCAAAGAACCAGCTACCGTCATGAATAGCTTCAATGGTGTCTGTGCGTCGGTACGCAACCTGAAGTACATCACCATTTTGTGCATTCAGTTGAACTTCCCAATGGTTCCTCCCTCGCACTTTAATGATGCCTTTTGTGGGGCGCACGTCTAACCGGTCTATATCGTCCCAGCTGTTTAAACTAACCTCAGGCACTTGTTTTACAGCGTGTAGCACGTCGTCGAAGGAAATCGTAGGCCCGTTGGTTTGGGTATTCTGCACTTTTTGTGTTGGTGGTTGGATCCAGTCGAATTCTTTTTTAACCTGCAATAATAAACCGCTCGCAATAACAATGATCACAGGAATAAAAATAACCAGCGACAGCCACAAGTGAATACTGCGGCTGTATTTGCGACTGTTTTTGCTAAAAGACGCGGGCATGAAACAACACTTAAAACGAAATAATGAATACACCTTACACTATACGGTAATCTCAATAGGCAGTAAAAACACTCTAACGCGAGGTTTACCCGTTTAAACGGAATTGCTTAGCGTCATTTGATTGCAGGGTGATTAAAGTGAAGACTCGTGTCGCAGGTTAGAGAGACCACAGATTCAGTCAATGTCATTTCACCTATCTCTTGCCATTCGGCTTTATCTATCCCTGCATCGTTGAAATTGGCAGCAGATAAAACCCAAGATAGCGTCTTATTTGGGTAATGCTGCAACGACAACTCATCCCTAAAGTCATCTTTATTCACTAGCGGTGTATCAGGTTTCAACGACGCTTTTAGCCAGTAAGGACCTTGCCTCACGTTATTCGCTTTTTCGTCGTTGGGAAGCAGTACTTCTGCCAAATGTGAAACAGGTCTGAAACGCGCATTCGCATTTTTTCCGCTAAACGCTTGATCTGCTTCTTCAAGATCGCTCTCCAAGCGATAAGCGGTTAGCAATTGACTGAAAGGCGGCAATTCGCCCAGTGCGGGCTCGTTGGTCATAGGTAAGTTGGCCACGTGCTGGGTTTTAGTGCCACCCAGCGAGTGCATTAAAAATATGTTTTCAGTAACCGTACTTTGGGTATTGGGGAAAAGCTTGATTGCCATACCAAAAGCACGCTTATCTCGCTGCTTTGTACCGCTTAAGCTGACTGACGCTCTTACGATAACCGGCACGTTTGTGCGTGCTTGAAAAAGCCCGGAGTAAGGGCTGCTGTGATTAATTTTCCATGTGCCAGCGAAGCAAATACCATTAGCTTGAAGTAGCTTATGCTTGGTACCTAATTCTATAAAATTTGCGTTGGAAGAAAGGGTTCTTTTAGCGTGACTTAGCAGCAGATTTTTACCGTCAGCATCGAAGTGTTTCCGCGACACTTCATATTGCGGTAGCACCGAATAGGGATCTGAAAAAACACGGCTTTTTACTTCTTCGAACAAAGTCGACGTTGTTGTGAATAGCGATTGGTTTTCAGTTGTATCAGAAGAAGCGAGTGCGTTGCATGACAATAAAACTAGTGCAAAAAAACGGCACGCCGTGAAAGTATTTTTATGTGTAATAGGTCTTTGTTGATACTGTGTAGTTCGAAAAAGGCGCATTGACATGGCGTGCTCCCCTGGTATCACTAGAAATCAACAACTTCTTCATACCCAAAAACGCATGGGTGAACATTTCACCCCAAATCAGTTGCTGGGCCGCACGCACACCATAGGTTGTGTTGCTGTTGAAATCACGCAAAAGTGTAATCTTGATTGCACCTTATGCTATTTATCTGAGCATTCGCAAGCGGTTCGCGACATTCCCATTCAAGAAGTGTTTAAGCGATTAGACAATGTCCTTCGTCACTATGGTCCTGGTACCAGTGTACAAATAACCGGTGGTGACCCTACGTTAAGAAAGCGCAGCGAGCTAATTGAAATTGTCGAATATGCCAATAAGCTCGGCTTACACACTGCACTGTTTACCAACGGTATTGCTGCCTCCCGTGACCTGCTTGCATCTTTAGCTAAAGTTGGCTTAAACGATGTCGCTTTTCACGTTGATACCACCCAAGAACGTAAAGGTTTCCCTGATGAAGCATCGCTAAATGCTATCCGCGAAGAATACATAGAACGGGCCAAAGGCTTGGGGCTTATGATTATTTTTAACACCACCGTGCACACCGACAATTTCAAAGCGCTTCCCATGCTGGTGGATTTTTTTGTGCAGCATGCAGACGCCGTAAGTTTCGCCTCGTTTCAGCTACAGGCAGAAACAGGCCGAGGGGAATGGGGAGCAAGAGCTGATGTAATTGACCCCATAACCGTGAAAGCTGCTATTGAAAAAACAATTAGCAAAGTGCTGCCGTGGGAGAAAGTACGTATTGGTCATAGCGACTGTCACAGCTACATGCCAACATTAGTGGTTGGTAAGCAGGTCTACTCTGTCGTTGATGACGCCCAATTGTTTGCGCAATTTATTGAAGACTTTAAGCACATACAAACAACCCGGCAACACGGCACGACACAGATTATATGGGATTACAGTAAAGCATTGCTTGCTAGGCCAAAGTGGATTTGGAAGTTGGCAAAAGCGACCTCATTGAAGCTGTTTGAAATGCGTAGCAGCCTTTTCAAAAGCAAAGGACGTGTGCACAAACTGTCATTTTTTGTTCAGAATTTTATGGATGCCAACGCCCTTCAGCAAGACAGAATTGATGCGTGTTCATTTATGGTAATGACCGCAGATGGCCCTGTTTCCATGTGCAAGCACAATGCCGAGCGCGATGAGCATATATTAAAACCCCTTACATATACCGACCACCGCGGGCAGGTAAAGCAGTACCAGCCATTGGGAGAGCGCTACAAACAAAACAATATTATCCCTATTCGCCAAATCTCGGATATAACAACACCTAGTTCCCTGTCAGCAAAAGCGCTTACTGCAAGTGACAAGCGCCACCATCCAGCCAAAAGCGTGTAAGGAAACGATCATGAAGTCTCGTCGATTTGCTCAATCTGAGCGTATGTTAACCATTATCTTGTCCATGTTGCTGCTGTATATTTTACCTACTGCCAACAGTAGCCAAGCGTCTGAGGGCGGGTTAAATATTAACAGCGCTAAACCATTAGAAATAGCGCAGCTTAAGCAAGCCTATCGAAAAGCATCGCAAGACTGGGAATATGTACTCCAACACTATGTAGATGAGCAGGGACGAACCGATTTCAAAGGGTTATCTAAAGATATAGTGCCCCTTGAAAACGTCATTAATTTTATTAGCTTTGCTAGTCCTGACGTCACGCCTGAATTGTTTGACTCACCACAATCCGTTATGGCCTATTACATCAATAGCTATAATGCGTTAGCCATGTACGGGGTTATAGAAAAAGGTATTCCAGATGGCTTTACCAGTTTCTTTTCACGAGCAGCTTTTTTCAAGTTTCGCGATGTGGTGATTGGCGGTAAAGTCACAAATTTATATGATTTTGAAAACGATGTAATTAGACCGCTTAACGAGCCCAGAGCCCACTTTGCGCTTAACTGCATGGTAAAAGATTGCCCAAGGCTACCGCAAACGCCGTTTTATGCAGAAACCTTAGACGACACCCTCGAACAAGCCACCCGTGAGTTCTTTGGGAGCAAGAAACACTTTTACTTTGATGACAAACGCAAGCGCGTGTACGTTTCGGAAATCCTCGATTTTTATACTGAAGACTTTGTCGCTTCAGGAAAAGCAAAGGACTTACCTCAATACATTAACCAGTATCTAGTCGAACCTATTCCTAAGAATTATAAACTGCGGTTCATTGATT
The DNA here is from genome assembly GCF_006538305.1 of Alteromonas sp. KUL17. Classification (NCBI taxonomy): domain Bacteria; kingdom Pseudomonadati; phylum Pseudomonadota; class Gammaproteobacteria; order Alteromonadales; family Alteromonadaceae; genus Alteromonas; species Alteromonas sp. KUL17. Next base: position 162,057 of record NZ_BJKJ01000005.1, on the reverse strand, counting down.
ATGACTGGCGTATCAATGCGCAACCGGAAAAACCGAAGGTTTCAACATCTACAAATAGCGACCTTGATAATGCTTCAAGTCAAGCCACAACGAACCCCATAGTTAAAGCTGCCCTTACTCTGCATTCTAACGAAAGCAAAGTGTCAGGTTCAGCACATGCACTAGCGTCAGAATCAGCGCTATTAACTACGCTGTCATCTACGCCGCTGCTAGCAGCAAATGTAGCGACAGACGTAGCAATTAACGAAGAAACAAACACGCCTTTTATACTTACCAGTACGCCCAATCAAACCACCGTCTTGGAACTTTATACATCCCAAGGTTGCAGCAGCTGTCCGCCTGCGGAAAAATGGATTTCAGGCTTTGTAGAGAGCGATAAATTATGGACAGAGCTGGTTCCCATTAATTTTCACGTGGACTACTGGGATTATCTAGGCTGGAAAGATCCATTTGCTGATAGTACTTTTAGTAAACGGCAGCGAGACTACAAGCGTGTAGGCAAAGCAAACACCATTGCCACGCCAGGTTTTGCTTTAAATGGTCGTGCTTGGAATGGATGGTTTCGGGGGCAGTCGTTACCTAACCGAGTCGCCCCTCTGTCTGGAGTACTTCATGCTTCGGTTCAAAACGACATCATTGATGTGTCCTTCAACAATATCAACAGAAGTACATCGAATACGTTAGTTGTTCACGGTGCGTTACTCGGTTTTGGTATAGAAACCTCAGTTACGCGGGGGGAGAACACCGGGCGTAAACTCACTCACGATTTTATAGTAATCGATTATGAAAACGCGTTATTGAGTAGCAACGGCGACAATGCTAATGCTCAGCAATATGTGGCTACTCTGCCTTCGCCCAATAATACTCATATAAAAGCCAAAAAACACGCCCTCGTTGTTTGGATCTCTGAAACTAACGACCCCTCGCCACTTCAAGTTGCTGCGTCTTGGTGGTTACAAGGTACTGAGTCTATGTGACGTAGATAGTTATTGTTTTAAAAATGAATTGCGCTTTGCTTTCTTAGTTATCCCACGTAGAGTAGATGTTATCGACAATTTTCGGAGCACGGGGTTTGTGCTACCACATTAGGGTTAAAACAGATGAAGCGAAACAACACCCCAAAACCGCAAAAATTATCGCAAGAAGCATCACTTAGTATCCCTCAAGAAGCGTTTGATTGGTACGATGAATACGCCCACGGGGACATAGACCGTCGAACGTTTTTAACCAGGCTTGCTTCGCTTTCAGTTGCAGGTTTGACCGTGAGCGCTATTGGTGGCGCACTGATCCCTGACTATGCCAAAGCAGAACAGGTTTCGTTTAACGACCCTGCAATTAAAGCGACTTACGAAGTTTTTTCCTCGCCCAAAGGCCATGGTGAAGGCGGCGGTTATTTAGTGCAGCCCACTAGGCTACCGGAATCTGGCGTTGCGCCTTGCGTTATAGTGGTACACGAAAATCGCGGGCTTAACCCTTATATAAAAGACGTAGCCAGAAGGCTCGCTATGCAAGGCTATGTAGCGTTTGCACCTGACGCGCTGTTTCCGTTAGGTGGCTACCCGGGAAATGATGACGATGGTCGTGCTATGCAAAAGAGCCTTGATAAAGGCAAGATAGAACAAGATATGGTAGCGGCAGCACTGTGGTTAAAAGATCACGAAAAAACCACAGGCAAGCTTGGTGTAGTAGGTTTTTGCTTTGGTGGGTATATTGCTAATTTTCTAGCAGCCAGCATACCTGATATGTTGGACGCTGCCGTTCCTTTCTACGGGACCCCAGCGAAACAGCCCTTAGTCGATCAAGTAAAAGGCCCTTTATTGATTCACTTTGCTGAAAACGATAAGCGAGTGAATGCTACATGGGAGGACTATAAAGTAGTATTAGAAAAAAATGCTGCTGAGTACGAGGCCTTTATTTACGCTAAAGCGCAGCATGGTTTTCACAACGATTCAACAAGTCGTTATAGTCCCAAAGATGCTGAACTAGCGTGGCGTCGAACGGTAGACTTTTTTGATAGCCATTTGAAATAGTAAAATGTGAAGCGGCCTTGTTAGGCCGCTTTTTTTGCTTAGTTTTTACCAGCGATTATTTTATCCATGGTAATGGGGAAGTCTCGTACTCTCACTTTGCATGCATCATAAATTGCGTTAGCGATGGCGGCGCCTGCTCCAGTAATGCCTAGTTCACCAATACCTTTTGCGCCCACTGGCGATGCGGCATAATCTGCCTCTTGTAAGAAATCCAGGCTAACTTCGGCAATGTCCCGATTGACTGCCACATGATATTCACCAAAATCTGGATTTACAAAGCTTGCCGTCTCTCTATGGTGATGGATCCCTTCAGTACGTGCGTAGCCAGCACCCCATACCATTCCCCCTTTTATTTGAGATGCAGCTGTTTTCATATTCAAGATTTGCCCCGCGCTGAACATACCGTATTGGCGAAGTAGCCTAACTTCACCCGTGTATTCATCTACCTCTACTTCCGCGAAATGAGCGCCACATGAATACTGCTCATCATCGCTGGTGTCATCTTCGGATACGCTACCGGTTGCTGATATGGGGAATTCGCTGTCGGACATAAAGTTGGCGAGTAATACCGGACGACTTACTTCATCATCATCACCTTGTGCAATCGAGACTAACTTTATCTGCCCATCTAAAATTTGTACTTCAGCTTGGCTAAGGGCTGGGGGAAGTGAGCTTTTAATATTCGCAATAAGCGCTTCACAGGCTTTTTTAACCGCCGAACCAGAGCTTGCTGCGCCAAATGAGCCACCTGAACCACATGAAGCAGGGTAGCGGCTATCACCAAGTTTTACTGTGACATTGTCTACCGACGTATTTAAAGTATCGGCGGCAATTTGTGTGAGAATTGTGTAGGTGCCTGTACCAATATCTGTCATATCAGTGCGAACCGTTACCTCACCGGTAGCACTCAATTCCACTTCAGCTGAACTTTCCACCAGCACATTCATACGCATAGCACTCGCTACGCCATGGCCGATTTGTTTTCCCGGTGTGGGCTGTGTTTTATGCTGCCACTTGAAGTTTTGCGCGCCTTGACGAAGGCACTCACCTAAGTTGTGGGTGGTAAACCGCGTGCCTTTCATAGGGTGAACTACCGGCAGGTTTTTTATGCGAAACGTAAGCGGGTCGACACCAGCTTCGTGGGCAAGTTCATCAATGGCCGATTCAAAAGCAAGGGAGCCAATGGCGTCTCCAGGAGAACGGGTAGAGTCGATAAGCGGCAGGTCTGCGTCTTTGACCCTATGGGTACTTTCAATGAACTGAGATTTATAGGTAACCCGTGCGCCGGCACCTGTTGCTTCGGCAAACTCATAGCCCTTGGCTTTTGGCATAGCGCTTTTGTGCTGTACGCTTAACAGTGCATGATCATCACCAGAAGTAAGGCTAATTTTCTGTATGCTGTGCCCTCTATGCGGGGTGTTATAAAAGACCTGTCGCCTGCTTAACACCACTTTTACAGCCCGCTCTAAATACCTTGCTCCTATACAAGCGAGCGTTGCATCATAATGAAGACCTAGCTTAGAGCCAAACCCGCCACCTACAAAGGGGCTCTGCACTACGATGTCTGCTGCGTCCATTTCAAGCGTAATCGCAAGCGCCTCAACAGCCGTCGCTATAATCTGAACGCTACAATAGACCTCAAGCTTTCCATCTTTAAAGTCGGCAACCGTGGCATGAGGCTCCATAGCGGCAGAGATTTGGCTTGGTGTAGTATAAGTTTCGTTAATGCTTGCTTGAATATCACTTTGCTGCGGTTTATCACCGCTAGATGCATCTGCCTCAAACCCACCATCTAGCGACGCTGGCTTTTGTGTTGCATCATCGAATTCTGTCAGCGAATCTGGTATTTCACCGTCTATGGTGAAGCTTACTAGACTTGCGGCATAGCGCGCTTGCTCCAACGTATCAGCAATAACTAGAGCGACCGGCGCACCGAAATGACGAATGTGAGGTTCGTTAAGTACGGCGCGACTTTGAGTAAACCTGCTTTCATCCGCAGGCTTGCTAAATGGCTTAAGAGTACCTGCATTTTTATACGTGATAACTGCATGTACGCCATCGGCCTGTTCCGCTTGCTCTGTATTAAGGGATGTGATTTTACCTACGGCAGTATCACTTGATACAACCCAGCCTATCAAAGGAGTGCGATCGCTCATATGCTCCGCAGCGTACCTTGCTTGACCTGACACCTTTGCTGAACCATCAACTCGATTAACTGGCGTCCCTACAGTTTTGGCATTATGCGTTGTCATATAAAGCTCCTTCATGTCCTGGGTGCTTTACCTGATGTTCTGCTAACTCTAAAAGCACTTTTGTTAACGTCCTGCGCAATAGTTCTGGTTTAAAGTCATTACTGCCAAACGTTTTTGCTTCGGATAACTCAGCTTCCGCGGCTTGCGATATGACTTCTTGGGTTGGTTCCGCGCCTTCAAGAACACTGATTGCTTTTTGCGGATACCAAGGCTTGGTGCCCACACCACCAAAGGCGAGAGAAAGGTCTTTAAAACGACCATCTTCAATTTTCAAACCAGCCGCAACAGAAACGAGTGCAAACGCATAGGAAGAACGGTCGCGTACTTTGTGATAGTACTGAGTACCGTTTGCTTTTTTCTTTATGCTGACATGGGTAATGAGTTCATCTTCGTCTAATTGGGTTTCTATGTGCGGCGTGTCGCCTGGCTCACGGTAGAAATCTCGTAGCGCGATTTGACGCGTGTTGCCATCAGGTTGCTGTGTATGTACTTGTGCGTTAAGCGCAATCATGGCTACGGCCATGTCGGAAGGGTGTGTGGCAATACAGCTCTCGCTGGTGCCAAATATGGCATGAATTCTATTCATGCTGTCATATGCGCTGCAGCCAGTGCCTGGCTCTCGTTTATTACAGGCTTTTGTGGTGTCGTAAAAGTAATAACAGCGGGTGCGTTGTAGCAAATTGCCTGCAGTGGTTGCCCTATTTCTAAGTTGAACTGTTGCACCGCTTAATAAAGCTTGCGCAAGTAAAGACACATTGGGCTGCGTGTGAGCGAACTTCGCTAAGTCAGAATTAGTCACCATGGCGCCAATATAATAGTAATTGTCATCTTCGCTGATAGTGTTAGCTTTATCCCATTTCGCAAGACTTACTAATGTTTTAGGCGTTTCTACCTGTAGTTTCATTAAATCTATTAGGTTTGTACCTCCGGCCAAAAAACGTGATCTTGTGTCCAGGGGCAGGCTACTCAACGGCTTTTCGCCGTTATAATGATGAAGAGTGAATGGCTGCATTATTGTCTCTCCAAAGCAATGACATCGGTTATAGCATCCACAATATTAGGGTAGGCGCCGCAGCGGCATAGGTTACCGCTCATGCGTTCGCTGATATCTTCTTTCAATGAAGCTTTACTGTGACGAGTTTGACTATAAGTAACTGCGCTAGGGTCTTCATTTTTCATTTCCCTAAGTAGGGATACGCCTGAACATATTTGACCAGATGTGCAATAGCCACACTGAAACGCGTCACGCTCGATAAAAGCTTTTTGCAGCGGATGAAGACTCTCACCTTCACCGATGCCTTCAATAGTTGTGACTTCAGCGCCTTCTAACTGGAATGCAAACACTAAGCATGCATTAATACGCTTGCCGTCAGCGATAACGGTACAAGCACCACATTGTCCGTGGTCACAACCTTTTTTGGTGCCAAAAAGTGATAAATGCTGGTGGAGAAAATCTAACAAAGTCGTTCGTGGATCATCGGGAAGACTAACGTCTTTCCCGTTGAGATTTAATGTTGCCATGGAAGTATCCTTCTACCAATGAGCTCAATTTCGGCACGCCGATGAAATGAGCGAAACCAGATGTACAATGTCGTTACGCCAAGTACGTTAATTTGGTTTCACTATGTGTTGGTAGAAATTACGCACCCGACAGCCCGCGATAGATGCAAATGGCCAAGTAGTGTAAAATATGCGAAAGCGCACGTTGCGCTACACTTTAATCCATACCAATTATTGGCTACTCCACTTTTCAGGCCCATTTTCATGATCCACAACGATGTTCTACGTCGCCTTCGTTATGCATTAGCGATAAACGATACCGCCGCCATAAGTATTTTTAAATTAGTGAACTACGACATGGAAATTGATTATTTACATGCTGTGATGAAGCGGGAAGGCGAAGAGGGTTATCTACCGTGTCGCGATAAGATTATTGCGCTGTTTTTAGATGGATTGATTATTAAAAACCGTGGGCGTCAAGAAGGGCAAATGCCTCAAGAACTGGGGCCAAAAGAGCGATTAAGCAATAACGAAGTGCTGCGCAAAATCCGTATTGCGATGAGTTATAAAGATGACGATATGATAGCGGTGCTTAAATTAGCAGACTTTAGAATAAGTAAAGGTGAACTGTCGGCGTTTTTTAGAAAGCCAGACCATCGCAACTTTAAACCCGCTGGCGATCAAGTGGTTCGCAATTTGTTGCAAGGTATGGTGAAAAAATATCGACCGGAGTCCACGCGACAAACTTCGCCTAAAAAATCAGATAGCCCAAGCACTTCTGGTACTAAGCCAAGCTCATTTAATAAAGGCGCTAGCAAACAAAAAGAAGCGGCTGGCAAAAACACCAATACTAAAGTGTCGCCAGTGAAAAAAAGTGATGCAGGTTCGGTTTGGGGAAAGCTCCCTAAAAAATAAAAGCGCTGTAAAAATAGACGTTGTATAAAACGCATCTGAGGTAAAGCGCGTAAGAGGATAGACTAAGTGCTGTTGGGAAAAGAAAATTACCCCTCACTTCTATGCACTCGTTTTTAGGCAAAGCAAGATTGCCTTGCCTTAATTATCTATATCGCTAAGGACGACTATTATGAGCCGACATTTCGATAAGGCCGAAGGCCTGTATGAAGAGAAAGATGCCGCGACACAAGGTTTTGTGTTCAACCAAACTATGCTGCGCATTGCCGACCCCAAGCGTTCGCTAGATTTCTATACGCGAGTTATGGGAATGACGCTAATTAAGCGTCTAGATTTTGAAGAAATGAAGTTCAGCCTTTATTTTTTGGCGGCAGGTGATGATTTTTCTGATATTTCTGACGATGTAGACGAACGTACTCAGCAAACTTTTGGTCGCCCGGCCATGTTGGAGCTAACCCACAATTGGGGCGATACACCAGAAACGGTTGATTATCATAACGGAAATACAGAGCCAAAAGGTTTTGGGCATATTGGTTTTCATGTGCCTGATGCTGAAGCTGCATGTGCACGATTTGCATTACTAGACGTTCCTTTTCAGAAAGGACTTAATGATGGCTCTATGAAAGGCATTGCGTTTATTAAAGACCCTGACGGTTACTGGATTGAAATCTTTAATGCCTCAAACGTTTCCGCCACTTGCGCGCCGCACTTGAAGAAGTAGCGAAGTCTTGTTGTTAATTTTGCAGATATTCGGGGAGGTCATCATTTATGGGAGCGGGCTATTTTACGGGCTTGCTTCCATAGTCAAAAAGGGTTTAATTGATTCTTTCTCATACTCTTTACCCTCTAAAAAACTGTCACAATTTTTTACAAATGTTAAGTGTTGAAATTGCCCAATTAAAAAATAGACTTAAAAACATAGGCTTATGTTTATATAAATTTAGGTTCGAAAAATGCTTACTAGAGACAGCTCAACATGGTGTTGGGCTAAGCTTTAGAGGGATTTTTGATGACTATAAAAGCTAACACAACAAATTTTAATTTCCGCAGTAAAACTTTTTTAACCCTTCTGTTTCTCTTTTCTGTCAGTTTTAACGCCAGTGCATCTATCATTTATGAATTGAGTACTGACGATATTGCTGATTGGGAAGGAGATTATACCTATGACGACTTTTCTGAAAATGTAACTGTTGATATTTTTGGAGTCGTTGGCAGCTCTATGCCGTCAGAACTGCTAAGTTATAGCGCGAGTAGCTTTACATTAACGACTAACTACTTTCCTGACTTAGATGACGAAGCATGGTATGTAGGCTTGTTTCGAACACTAGGCTTAATGGCAGTAAGCGGACCGGAAAAGCTATTCTTGACGGTTGAGTTTGATTCGGAACTTACGGGTAATGATTCACTAGCTTCTGCATATTTCGAAACAGACGATAGAGTCTCTTATTGGGATTTGGTCTCAGGTACGACAGTTGATATTACTGAAGCCGCTGGGAAAAGCGTTTTGTTTGGCTTTCAGATTGAATCAGTGGATTTAGATCTGTTAGATACGCTAAATGTAACTCAAATAAAGATCGAAAAAATTGCTCAAGAAGTAAGCGCTCCCCCAACGCTATCACTATTGCTTCTTATATCACTACTAGGCATTCGCCGACTTTATAAATAACTCAATCATTCATTCTTACCTGGCATTGAACAACAGGAAGTGTCGTTTGGCTCGATGTCCAATTAATTGGAGATAGGACATGGTAAGGTTTAATTGCAATTACAATGGAAGTAAGCAGTTCACTTCTGAACAATTTATATATTCACTTTTTATATTAATATTTCTGTTGGCGTTAAATGTATCGCCAGTGAAGGCTCAGGAAGCCACAGGTTCTTGGGAAGTTGTAGTAGGGGCACAAATTGACCAGGGCGACAGACGTTACGATCGTTCCAATCGAATTTACTACACAGAAAATACCATTTCGTTACCTGACGATTTAGATGAATACGTCGAGCTGCGGCTCGTAGTGACTTCATCTTCCTATCCAGTGGTAAATGCTACTGGATTAACTTCTGATAATTTGCCCTATTTTGCGCTCACCGATACCTCACAAAATGTGCGGATTGAGTTTCCTCGAACACGGGCGCGATTCGCTGTTAGTTTAAGTGTGATGCAGTTTATCGAATCGCAACCCCAGGATAGCGACGGGGATGGTATTTTTGATACAGATGATTTATGTCCGCTTGATCCAAATAATGATATAGATAACGACGAAATTTGTGGCGATGTGGACAGATGCCCGCTGGATTTCGACAACGATGTAGACAACGATGGCATTTGCGGTGATGTTGATGTCTGTCCACTTGATCCCCTGAATGACAGTGATGGCGATGGAGTTTGTGACGGTGAGGATATATGCCCTGTAGACGCGAACAATGACTGTATTTTAATAGAGGGTATTGTGAACGGTGGGGGCTCTGCTATTGCAAATGCACAAGTTGAATTAGGCAATGGTGGGGATACGGTCTTCACTTCACTAAGCGGAGACTTCTCTGGAAATATCCAGGCCAGTACGCTGTCTTCAGACGGTTCTCGTCAGTTCTTCCCAATTAACGTAAAAGCACAAGGGTTTGCAACTGGTAACGCCAAAGTGCCTTTTGTTCCTGGTCAATTTAATTACAGAATTGTAGTTAGCTTACAGCAAGTTTCTGACACTATTGAAGAAAGTGAAGATGTGACGCAAAGTGGTGGTGTTGAAATTGTTAAAAACGGGAACCCAGTTGGCTCGTTAGAAATTCCTCTCACATCTCTTCCAACTGGCGTAACACAAGTAACAGGAACGGTAACTTATCTGGATCCAGAAACCGAAGACTTATTGTCAATGCCAGGCGGCGATTTGTTGGCACTACCAGAAGGCGCAGACCCGAATACCGACGAGCCAGTTATTCTTGAGTCATTTGGCATGATGGAATTCAATTTGTTTGACCAAGAAGGCAATGAAATTACAACTCTTTCAGATGATGCAGAAGTCTGTATGAAAGCCACATCTTCTCTCTCAGACGGTGACGTTGTTCCATTGTGGTACTACGATGAAGACTTGGGCGTTTGGAGAGAAGAAGGGCAAGGAACGGTTGAAGAAAGAAACGGTATGCTTCTAATCTGCGGTAAGGTTAACCACTTCAGCTGGTGGAACTATGACAGACCTATAGAAACTCACGCTTGCATGCGTTTTGAAATGCGAGATGAGTTAACCAATTTGCCGATTGATGCTATTGATTGGAATGCAGAAGGTGCGACTTATAGCGGTACTTCACCTACTCGTTCATGTAGTGACGGCGATGGCTCTTTCGACTCGTTCACCGTGAAAATGTCTACAGATACCTCTCCTGAATCTATTAAAGTTTACGGTTATATCGGCGGTAGCAAATTCTATTTGCGTAGCGATAATGACGGTACCTACTCTTTAGTTACAGATAGTAGTTTGGCAACGAGTTTTGATACGCCAGATGAAAACGGAAGCTGTTTGTTTGGGAACTTGACAGGAACTTGCTGGCCTCTTGATTACGAAGAAGACGGCGATGGTTTATTACCAGTTGACTTAAACAATATTAACCTTCCTCCGGCAATCACAGAGTTTGAAATAACCGATAATCTCATTCAAATGGGCTCAAGTGTACCGTTGTCTGTGACAGTCACAGACCCTGAGGGAGGAGATGTTAGCCTGTCGTGGAGTACATATTGTGGCTATTTCGGCAACTCATCGGGAGGCTCTTTGAGCGTAAATCCGCAATTTGGCACTTCAGGAACAAACTTTCAAAATGAATTTAATGCGCCGGATACTCTTTTTTATCCTGCTGAGTACTGTGAAATTCGTTTAGAAGCTTCTGATCCTCTGGGTAATACCAGTGTAGCAACTCGTTGGTTAACGGTTACATCGTCGCTAAACTATGACTTATCTGGGGTTGTCTACGGGGTCGATGGTTTACCTGCTGAAGGTCTTACTGTTTGGTATTACAACTGGGACTGTGGTCTGCAGCTATCGACTGTGACTGATCAGGACGGGCAGTACAGCATGGCTTTTGACTTATCTCAATGTGCTACTAGTGACGACTATTACTCCACAGGTGAATTGTTAGTAAACTTTGAAGTAGATGGAGTTATGTGGGCATCTGAAACATACTTGGATAGTTACTATTACGGCGAGTTTGGAGCCTTTGCCGCTAATGACATCAGTGTTGAAAGGGGATGCATACTAGATTCGGATTCCGAGTTAACCCTGTGCACCTTTGATATCAGGCTGCCAACAATTTGGTCTTCAATAGAGGGAGATGTGTATTCTTTGCCGGCAGGAGTTAATTATGCCCTTAATTATTATACTTATTCTATGAGTGAAAATGGTGGGGTTTATTTAGATGATTTAGTCGAAGTCTTAGACGGGGAGGACAACTATGGCCCAATCAGTGTTCCTGTCGGCCAAGGAAGCTTGATAGTCCAGAGTCAAGACTTCAGTACTTTCACTCAGTATCTATACACCAATATAATTAATCAATCTCCACATATATATGACATAGGTGAAGCACAAGGCACTGTCGAAATTTACGTCTATGATGGAGGTAATTTACCAGTAGCGAATGAAGTTGTTACGCTCACAAGCTATTCCAGTTCTGACGCTACGTTTTCTGATACTACTGACAGCAGCGGTTCAGTATCGTTCAGCGCTCCATTAAGTGAAATCAACGTATCTTCATCTAGTGGAAATTATTGGGGAACGTTGAACCAAGTAGATGTGCCAAAGGTTATTGAGTTTAACTCCTCAAATATGTGCCTAATAAACCTCACTGCTTATGACCCTTTAGGCCAACCATCTATGAATGCTGAATATTATGTCGGTCAGACTGGGGAAACAGTCATCACTGATGAATTCGGTAAAGCCTCGTTCAGTTCACGGTCTGGAAATTTACATCTATTCTCACTTCAGTCTTTTTATACTGACTTCTGGTACGAAATTGATAATTGTAGAATGGTTAACGGAGTTCAAAAAGAAATCGATATTGTTGTAACGAGTTACTTTTATCAAGATCTTCAACCATCAATTGCTCAATAAGGAATTGAATATGAAAATATTAACACGTTCAATGGTTGGCCTATCAATTATTGTCAGTACGTCAACTTTTGTATTTGCCAGTGAAAATAGTGCTGATACCGTTTATGAGAAACGGGAGGCGCAGCACAAGGTCCTTAAAGAAAGCAAAGCGAAGCTCATCGCTATTAAGCAAGAGCGTGCTGAGCAAAGAAGAAAAGAAGCGAAGAAAGTAATAGAGGCTAGAGTTAAAAAATAGCATTTCAAGTACTTTCTATTCATATAGTTAATGAATAGATTACCTAAGTAAGAAGCCTCTTTAATTAGAGGCTTTTTTTATTTTTTCTAGAAGCGTTTTGTAATTAGTATACCCCTGAAGCATGAAGCTCGAGGCATCATTTGAGGGCTGTATAAGCAAGCCAGGTGTTCCTTTCAATTTAAAAGTTTCAACTAAATGCTGCGCACGTTTGAAATATTTATCTGCATGCTTTTTTGATAAACATGCCTCAACTTCTAATCGCTCTATTGGCGGTGAAGAGAACAAGAGAGTATGTGTATAGTTCGAGTTTTCAAGCAAATGATTTGGTGTTGAGAGCAGCTTTTCACTCAGTTTGAAATAGTGTTCTGTACCATATAATTCACCAATACAGTAAAGGTTAGCCATCAGTTTATGTGTATTCTCTTCTTTATCTGAACTTGGAATAAACCACAGCACCCAATTAACCTCTTTATTCATGGCTAATTTATTCAACACTACTCTTTGTCTCGAACAATAGGGACAGTCTACATCCATCAGTGCATGGATAGTAACGTTTGCCCCTGTTTCTTGTATTTGCCAGCTTTTGTATTCAATATCCAAATTTGAAGAAATCACTAAGAAAAAGAAAAATATTGCACTATTCATTATTTCGCCTCTAACGTTAACTCCACACCGCTAAATTCGGTATGTAAGTCGTGCTGAGTATTTAGCAAAAATAGGCGATTCGCTTCAACTTCAGCTTCATTTGCCAAATAACCTTTCACCGCTTTACTGCGCGCGTCAGCCAGAAGGATTAAGTCACTTTCAGGGATATCAATGTTGTTACGTAGTTTGTTGTATCGGGCAATGCTTAATGCTCGGTTTACACTTTCTTCGTTAATGACTTCCTTATTGTTATCAGCACTCTTTTGGCTCTGTTCATTGTCTGAATTTGCGAGTTCAGGGTAAAGCTGCGCCACCATGTTGTCATATTCTTGATTAAGGTCAGGTGTAAACACCTCAACATAGTAGGATAAAAGCGCATCGGCTAACGGGCCTTCCAGTGGGATACTACTGCCACTTATTGAGTCGCGCTGTACGCTACCAAGGGTGTTGGAACTTTCATTTTCACCGCCAGCAAGAGATTTTTCGTTAGTACTAGCGTTGCCGGAAGTAGCAGATGCATCAGCATAGCCGCTTCTTGTTAAAAGTGTAGTGTTCAACTGACGTTGCGCTAGGGCACTTGCATCAGACATGGCGTTGACTGTACCTTCGATATTAACCCTAAGCCCTGGACGTTTTTTAAGGGCTTTGGCAAGGGTATTCAGTTTTTCTTGAGCGTCCGCATTTAGCGAATGCTCTCCAAACCCAAACTCAACGTTGTCGAGTTCGTCGTCACTGCCAACCAGGTTCGCAAGTAGCGAAAAGGGTGCAATAACAGCTTTGGTAATAATATTGCCAATAGCATTGAGGATAATGGAGCCGAAACTGAAGTCCGGACTATCGATATCGCCAGACACATCCAAACCCAAATCGATAACGCCGTTTCTGTCTTCTAATAACGCAATAGCAAGGCCAAGCGGTAGGCTTAATGCCTGATCAGAGTTCGACTTCTTGCCCAACGTTAATTGGTCAATAACAACATGATTTTTACCTTCCAGTGCCTTACCGTTTAGTTTGTATTGCACAGCCAATGACAGCAAGCCTTTGTCAATGTAGTAGCCCATGTAGGTGCCTGAGTAGGGGTTAACTGAAGTCAGTTCGGCGCCTTTGACTGAAAAATCTAAATCAAGGTCTATATCATCTTTTAATGGGTGAATAGTGCCTGCTAGTTTGACCGGAGCATAGTTGTCTATCTTTCCGGTGATATCCACATTGGCAGGGGAAGTTGAGCGAGAGTCAATTCCCAATACTTTGCCATTTAAACTTTCTATAGCAGACGCAAATTTGGGCGTTAGTGAATGGTCAGCAAAATACGCTTTGCCGTTTTCTATTGATATGGTGTTAACGGCAATGGCCAATTCGTTGGCTTGTGAAGGCTCAGCTCTAGTGACCGCAGGCACGTTTGCGTTTGATGCTTTCAACGTGGTTGCGCTGCCAGTTTCGCTGGCACTTTCACTGTTAGCGGACTTGTCTGATGAAGCGACAATCAGCTTACTCACATTGGTCTGTTTAGCTTCATCAATAATAAGTCGTGCAAATGGCGCTTGTAGGTGAATGTTGTCTACGCTTAGCTGGTTCGATGCGTGGTCAAATTCGATGTTGTCTACATTTAAGGACTGCCACTGTAGTAGGGGAGAGCTGGCGTCATCCAGTACGCTTAAATTATTAATACTAGTGCTCGCCTTAACGTTTAGTGAGTCGATATTTTCTTTATCAGCGGCGTTCATAAATGCCCCATCAAACTCAACGTTTAAATTAAATAGCCCATCTTCAAGGGTCACATTTGCGTGGGGAGAAACGTACTGCTGGAACTGACTTAGCACCAGTTGCTCAATCGCTGCTTTACCCTGCACAGTTTGTTCTGAAATAACTACGCTGCCGCTACTGCTTAGTGCACCTTTGGATGTGTCGCTAAACGTCTGTGGGTCGGCAGAGACATGTAAACTGGTGGTGTAGGAAATAGGTTTAGAGAAGTCAGTAGTGACTTTTCCGCTTTTAATATTGAGGTTGCTGATGCGGTAGTAGGTCCCGTCACTTACGCTACGCTCTAAAAGATCAATGCTACCGTCATTAAATGCAAATTGGTGAAGCTCAACATACCACGAGGTCTCATGTGCTAGTTCATTTGTGCTGTCGGTTGCTACGTTGGAAACATCCTCATCTTCTGTTTCACTATTTCCCTTTTGCGCTGTGCTATTACTTGTATGCGCTGCGCTATTTCCTTCTTGCGCTGCGCTGGGGTTAGCGTTAGCTGATGTAGCATCTGCTGCTGAGCTTTTTGGGGTAAACAGACGCTGTAAATCAAGCCCTGACTTGTCAAATAGGCCCGACACTCGAACGTTGTCAAAAGCAACTTCAGCAATACTAACTTGCTGTTCTAATGCGTTTACGTTTATATCGTGTATGGCAAACGCGGGTATGACAATGATCTCTTGCGAACTCTTGGCGGTGCCTGTTGTGGCAGGCGAAGAACCAGCGTTAAACACAAGGTTGTTAACAGCAAATTCGCCACGCTCTAGAATAAACTGGAAGGCTGTATCTTGTTCAAAAACTTCAGCATGTAAGCTTAAGTTAACCTTGCCGTCTACTAAATCTGCTTCTATCAAATCTTTCGAAAGTGACCAAAGCGGCGTAAGCGCTACATCGTTTATCGCTATGTCTGTCGTAACTTTTAACGGAGATAGCTGAAACTCGCCATCAATGGCGATGTTACCTTTCTCTGCGGTGAGCAAGTTAAATTGATATTGGTTGAACGCTAACTTACCTTTTGATTGAGCACTCTCACTTTTATCGCTTTTAGGGTTAGCGTCTTTGTTGCCAACACCACTTGAACTGATCAAAGCGTGAGTATCCAAATCTTGCAAGTCAACGCTCAGTTCTGGGTAATCAAGCAGGGTGTTGGTCACCTTGTCTTCAATAACCACTCGCCCTTCGTTAAGCGCAAAGTCACGTAACGTAATTCGGGGAATTTGTCCTTCGCTAGCATCTTCAGGCTCGGTGGGGACATTCGTATTGCGCTTTTCTATGTGGGTGAGAATGTCAGAGAAGTTGAAGATTTGTGTGTCTTCACTTTCGCTTAAACGTGCAATTGAAACAAAAGGTTCGTCTATGGTTAGCGATTCAACGGCAGGAGTGAAGGTGAAAAGTGATTGCCAGAATCCAACGTCCAGCGAAACATTGCCTACGCTAAAAAAATGATTTTCTTGGTTCTGGATTACGACGTTATCTTCGCTTTCATTTGAAGAGTGTATATTTGGATAGATAACAAAATTAGTCACTTCTATCTTTAGCAAGAAAGGGTTGATTGCAATATCTTCAACAGCAGCATCTCTTCCAATGTTTTCTTTTACTATGTTGGGTAACTTTGCCTTTAACACCGCAGGCGTAACTACGCCGATAAGAAGCGCGTAAGTAAGGTAGATGAGAACAAGATAAGTGGATAGTCGAAACCATTTGGGCTTCGTAGAAAACCGAGACATTGCATTTTGCATAGGCGATTAGGCTGTGTATTTGAATGTAAAAAGATAAACAGGAGTTGCTATTTCACCAAGCTAAAAGCCCCTGCAAAAAAGTTAAAGCGTATTAATTTGGATTGTAGAAGAGAATTAATACGCCTTAGACAGGTTACAGAGCGGTTAGCAAATTACCTAGGCCAGATTTAAACAACGCCTGTGTTTCTTCATCTGCATTTACATTTAAATACGAGCTGATTTGAGTGACAAAGCTGGCAATCATATCGGTTGAAAGGCCTAGCGCTTCAAATTGTTGCTTTAAGTCGTTTACCGATTTAAGTGTAGAGCTGTACTCAGAGGCCTTGTTGAGTAAGCCTGATAGTGAAGAACTTGAGCTTGCTGCTGAGTTACCACTAAGAGAGGGAACATCTTCAAGCAGGCTATCAATACCTGGAATGCTGCTTGCCAACTGGGCGTAATCAGCGCCTGAAAGGTTGCCTTGTACATAGTTCATAATTGACGCTATGCCACCTTCTGATTGGTTTTCAGACACGTTAAGGTTACCTGCAACTGAACTCACTAAGCTAGCCAAGTCGATATTAGATGCTGCGCTGGTTGCCATTTCAGTTAGGCTACTGGAAGTTACTGTCGATTCCGCTTTCTTACCGCCTAACAGACCTTTAAGCTGATCAATATTGGCATTAGCACAAGTAGTAAAAAAGTAAGGGCAAGCACTGTAGGTGCTAAAACGATACGATTCATTATAGATTTCCTTTTTGTACACCAGCAGCGAAAGCCTATCTGGAGTAACATGATTGAAAATAACCGTAGCAATTGCGCTATCGACTATTTGAACCTTCCATAAATTAGAAGTTTTCAGGTGTGTGAATGCTCACATTCTAACGTAGTGAGGTCGTAAATTCTCTATAGAAATTGTAAAGGCACTTTACATTTTATAAGAGACTTGGGTGATCGAGTGGTAGTGTGCAGCAGGCAGGAACTAAGTCAATTAGACAAAACACTAAAAGGAGCGATACGCTCCTTTTAGTACTCTGATAATTTTGGGGCTTACTTGCTCTGTTTGGGTGGAACGATTATACGCTCTACATCAGGGGAAGCATTCTTTTCAACACTCGCCGTATCAAGAGAGGCTCCGAGTTGATAGTCTAGCTGCACCAGAAGGCCGGTCTGCCTCACGCCTTTGCCACCTTGAATACGAGGCTTGTATTCCCATTGTTTCAGGGCAACTTTTGCGCTTTTATCAAACACGCCAGCAGGCACTGATTTTACTACTTTTACATTATCTGTAGCGCCCGTTTCAGTAATATCGAAGGAGAGTGCAACGAAACCTTCAACATTTTGCTGTGCTGCTTTTTCTGGATAGCTTGGTGGAACGCGTTTAACCGGCGATGCCTGGTTAATCTTAGCTTCAGATTTGGTCTCTGCTACTGGCGCATTGGCTAAAGCCGTGTTGATGGTGAGCATGGCGGCAATTGAAAGTACGCCTGCAGCCAGTACCTTATTGTTACGCATAGGTTGCTTTATCGCGTTTAAACGTTTGATCATAGTCCTTTTTTCTCCAAAGGTTGGGTAAAGCCCGCGTGTAAAGTGCAGGGCGTCTGAACCATGCTCGGCACACTGCACGAGTGCTTTTGCATAGGTAAGTTTTTCGTTGTCTGTCTTGTCTTTCAGTACTGCGTGATCACAAGCCAGTTCTTGATTAATTCTGAAGGGTTTTAGCGCAAGCCAAACTAGTGGGTTGAACCAAAATACAATAGCGATAACCAGCGCTAACGCGTTCCACAGGTGATCGTAATGTTTGCGATGCACATTCTCGTGCTCTAATACCAGTGCTTGTTGTTGAATCGAAAATGCACTTTTAAATGAGAAGGGAATAAGCACCTTTGGCAAGATAAAACCAAATAGCATAGGTGTGGTAGCTTTGCTGGAATAGTAGGCATTGGTGTGGATAGCGTGGCGCTTTCCTATCGAAGCCCATATTTTAAGATGATGCGCTAAGACATAGGCTGTAATTGCGCTTACGCCAATTGCCCATACAGTAAACCAGGTTTCGAACTCAACGGTGTCTAATGTGGGCTTAACGCCAACCACATAGCGAGCAAAGCTATTCGATGGAATGTTAACCAGCGACATTGGAAGGTTGTTGACTATGAGGCAAGCTGGTATCAGCGCCCATAGCTTATAGGTAAGCGAAGCCCCAATTTTATTAGTGAAAAAGTGTTCGCACACTATGAGTAAAACAAGCGCTAGCGACAAAATACCCTGCTGAGCAATAATCCAATCAATCATTGTTTTCTTCCCATTTCTTGATAAGGGCTTTGAGCTCGTCCACATCTTGTTTAGATAACGAGTTTTGATTTGCAAAACCGGCGACCATAGGGGCGATCTTGCCTTTAAACAGTCGGCTAACAAAACTTGTAGTTTCTTTCTTTGTATAGTCTTCTTTAGCAATCAGTGGATAATAAAGATACTGGCGCTGCTGCTTTTCAAACCCTAACACTTCTTTTTTACCAAGCGGCCTAACAAGGTTTTGACGGTTTTTTGGTGCCAGTCTTTTTTGTCATTAAGTCGCGCAATAACCTCGTTCGACGTGGCAGGATGGTCGTCCCACAGTACGTCCAGTACTTCAAATTCAGCGTTTGAAATTTCGGGTTTGTCTGACATTTTACTCATAATTACGACGTCTGTTATTTTGATTACATTTGTAGTCCATGTTTTTAGATTACACTTGTAATTCTAAAGCGCAAGCTTTTTCTGCATATTTTTTAAACGGAGAGATAGTGTGAGATGAAGTACTACGCTTGGCGCTTCTTTGAAAGCGTTACGTTGGACGTATCAGTATAAAACGGTGAAATTAAGCTCGTTAGCTTCTAAGAACTCGCCGAGTATTCGTGCTTGTTGATTTCCACGTGGCACCATTACATAGCACGGCGGCTTTGGGGTTACTTCTTGTAAGTCGTACCACAGCGTATCCAGCACGTCGCTGCCGTGTCTCAAAAAGGTTTCACCCCAAGACGTCGTATAAAGAATGGATACATTCTCTACCGTGGCTTTTTGGCGTAGGGTGGGGAAGTTCACAATGGCAAAACATGCGGTTATGCGTTCTGGCGCCAGCAAGTCATTACGCGGTAGTGACGACACTTTGACTGGAGGAAAATACTTGCACAAATGCTTAAGCAAATCGTTCAAGTCTAGTTCGCTCACTTCACCGTAATTGTAATCGAGATAAACCTTACTGTTTGTATCTATTATTTTGCTCGACACAAGCCAGACCATCAGTGCAATGGCGCTAGCCGCTTGAGTAACTTTTTGCGAATCGTCGATAATGCCCGATTTACTCAGTAAATCACCAGCATAAGCTGACCATACTTCATCACCATTTTTGAGCTGACGCATAGCAATGGTAATCTTTTCACAGTAAAGGCTTTCGTCAAAAGCGCGTCGCAAAAACTCAATTTTATCCGGCTTTTTAGCGTAATAGGTACTTAATCGGCGACCCAGAACGGTCATGTCTTTTTGATCCATCACCTGTTGATGGTGACTAATCTCTTTGGAGATGCGGCGATAACACTTTAATAAAAAGCGGTGAATTCGACGGCTCAGCTGTACACGTTCATTGAATGTCCAATCTTGTTGGTTATCCAAGTGGGCAAGTAGTTTGCGGCTCCACCCCCACTGTTTTGCATACGAGGCCATAATTTTACGTTTGAAATTCGCTTGCTCACCTTCTACAAGCGGGTGGCTCAATGTACACCCACATTTCAAATATAAACACTGCTGCAATACAGCAATATCTTCCGCCTGACCATTGGCTTTGTAGTGAGCGATGAGTTCGTCAAACATGAGTGCGTAGGGGTCGATATCTGCAACATGCCCTGGAGCTTCAGCACCGCGGTGTACATGCTTTTTCAAAAGGTTGCACAGAGGTTGTCCGTGAGAGATATTGGCAAGGTATACTTCAAGCTTTGCCATTTTTAATACGGATTTGAATGGCGAGTCCATGGCTTTGCCTAATTGCCAGATGGCGGCGCCAAAAAGTTCGCTTGCGTCTAGTCGCTCTAGGTGACCCAAGTCCATGAACCAGTCTACGTCTGGTGAGCCGCCTTTTTCCAAACTATTGTAAATAGCCTGATACTGCTTCTTTGTTGTTTTCTCTGGAGTAAGCCACCAAAACGGCGCTTTGCCTGCTACTACTATATTGGTGTTGTAAAACTCAGCTTTTAGAAACAGGGCTTGCGCCGAGCCCGCGCTTTCACCTTCAGCGACGCCAAAATCGTTTTGCTTAACTTTATCTATCTCAGATAAAAAGAAATGCACTTCAATACCAAAGGTGTTATCCACCCATTTTTCAATGGCTGTTAGCTTTTGTTGAAGTAAAGTCAGCTCAGTCGTCGAAAAACGTTTACCGTCAATACACACCCAAAAATCAAAGTCTGAGTCGTCAGCCTGAGCAATAGTCCCCACGCTACCCATTAAAACCAGTGCATCAACCGCCCGCTGTCTTGGCCAAATTTGCTTAATGTCTGAAAACAAGTGACTCTGTGCAGGAAAACAGCGCTGCAAAGCTTGTTCTACATCAGGTCTAAACGAGTAATTGTTGATACCAAATGGAACGGTTTCACCCGAAGTGAGTGGGGCCACATATCCTGGAAGGGCTTCGTGGTTAACATGTACAAGAAAGGGAAGCACATGAAAAAGCGGCCTGTGCTTTTCAGGCATGAGCGTAAGTGCACGCTCAATACGTGCTTTGTTGTATCGTAATACGCGCAATAACCTAATGGTAAGGTTTTGCTGAACGGTAAGCGGCTGTTGCGCTGCCATTATGTCAATCTGCACTTCATCATGCAGCCAAGCATAGCGTTATTTCGTGTCGACTTCCTCTAATTTCGCACAGAAAAAGTGATTCTTAATTTGTGATATTCCGTACTTATCTGCTCTCGTGTAAGAGGGAGGTAATGAATAGTGACTTATTCACTTTGTAAGATTGCCCTTACTGCTTATCAAATGCATCAATTAGCGCATCAGTTTTACCATCGGAAGAAAAGCCGAACCCGTTTTTATTGAATATCAGCGTATTGTCAGACGTCACTGACGTTCGGGCTTCTTTTAAAAATGACTGGATAGTCGCTTCGTCAGTGCCTTTCTCTTGTAGTGTTGATGCAAATGACGTGGCATCTCCCCATTCTTTGAACTGAGACAGACGAGATGTTTGTTGAATAAGTGACGTAAGGTTGGTGTCCTTTTCTAGGTACTGTTGTAGGCGCAACGTGGTTTTACCAAGCTCTTGCTCGCCCTGACTGCTTTCAATCACCAGCTCGCCTTTACTCATCGTTAGCTTTGTATCGTCTGAAATACCAAGTTTTGCCGCTAAATCACTTAATCTCGAGGCAAGCTTTTGCCGATTAAAATCGAGGTAGTTTGCAATTGTGTTGCCGTTGAGTGAGGCCTCGCCGCTTTCTATTTTTTTAAGATATGTGTCAATTTGATTGCCCTGTAGTTCACCATTAAACGCACTGAACGCATCACCGAGAGCATTAGCCTGCTTGGATTTTTCTACAACATCTTGAAGTGCGCTTTGGGCATTTGCTGTGTCGCCCAAGTAATTGAATAGTGAAGGTGAAGATGACAAGTGGCTGTATGTGGTATCCATTTCTGACTCTGTGTAGCTCACTTCATAGCGTGGGGCATAAAAGTGGGGGACCTAATATAGGCATTCATACGCAAAATCAGCGCCAAGTTCATCGTTATGAAGAGTTTTTATGGAGTAGGGGCTCTTGCGAGTCCCTAGCGAAGAAGTCGGTTCTTATTGCTGACACAGGTGTGAGCTATCTGTTAGACGGATATTGCTCAAGGAGCTTGATGACGAGTTCATCAAGTTTATTTTGAATGCTGATACTGTCTTTCGACTCCAGCTCTATCGCTCCCGACGCGCTGTAAACAAATGTACCGTCTTTAACAATGTCAATTTGAAGCCCTTGTTGAAGCGTGGTTTGCTCTCCAACCGGAATGCTAAAAATGCTGCCCAATGAAATGCCGCCAGAGCGACCGTAACTTCCGGTGCCCAGCCCTAGATTCAAGGTGGTGCCATCCTCTTTAGTGGTGGTGGAAGGTAGGTATCCCACCGCGATATCGGCGTCCTCCTTTGAAGATGGGGTGAGGCCTTTCTCAATGAGGCGCTGGGTAATGGCCGAGGAAAGATGATTGGCCAGCGTTGCGTTGATTGGGTTTAGAGGAGGCTGAATATAGAACGTTTTAATATCGGCAAAGTTTTGTGTTTCATCCATATTTACCTGAGGCTTACTGCTACTGCATGCGGCAAGCACGACCATGCATGCTGTTAAAAGTAGCAATGTTTTCAAATGCTTTGCCTTTTGCGTTAAACCAGTTTCACGTTTTTTCATCATACTGCTGTGCATAATTTTCAGTAAAGTTTGTTAGCTCTTAACTTAAACGAGAGCATAGCGTGTTTTGGATCTCATAAGTGGTAAAGCAAGTTTCACCGCTTGATTTTCGTCAGCCTGCATAGATAAGCCACTAAAAGGTGTTCCACATTCACAATAAGACCGTATGCTTTATTCCATTCAGTTTTGTTAATGCGCATCGCTTTGTGGTGTGTGCTGACAAGCGAAGCCACTAATTAAAGGTAAAGGGATATGAATACAAAGCGTATAAAACAAGGGGTACTTGCCACCAGTGTCGCCGCACTTTTTTCTGTAAATGCAATCGCGCAACATTCACCAGACGCGAATGTTGAATTAGTGGGCGACATAAAGGGCACGCAAATTACCGGTGTTACGGTAAGTAATGATGGTCGCGTATTTGTGAATGCGCCTAACTGGCGTGACGGCGTTCGCTTTTCCGTAGCTCAGGTTACCGACACTGGAGAATTTGTCGCTTACCCTAATAGCCAAACAAATGAATGTGTGGCACAAAGCGAAGTAAGAAAAGACTGCTTTTTAGCGGTGCAGTCAGTGGTTGCGCACAAGGATAAGCTGTATGTATTGGACACCCGAAATCCTAAGTTTAAAGGTGTAGTGGATGCACCTCGCTTGTTTGTCGTTGACTTAGCCTCAAACGAGATAGAAGGAACCTTGATACTTAGCGAAGATGCTTACCATCCTGATTCGTACGTTAATGACTTGCGAGTAGACGAAAAAACGAATCGCATATATATGACCGACTCGGCTCACGCGGGTTTAGTGGTATATAACCTTGATGACAATACCAGCTATCGTATTTTAGATAACCATAAAACCACTAAAGCTGAAGTCGATGCGTTAAGTATTCAGGGCAAACCCTTTACTATGCCTGTTCAGTCTGACGGGATCGCGCTAGATTCGTTAAACGACACACTATATTTTCACGCATTGTCTGGTTATTCGCTGTATGCCATCAACACATCTGACATCGAGAAATCGTCAAACGACGTGTTGGCAGAAAAAGTGCGAAAAGTAGCGACGACAGGCGCACCAGATGGCATGATTTTTCATCAAGGTAATGTTTATTTAGCTGACCTGGAAAAGCAAGAAGTACAGTACCTTACGCCAAGTCTAGACCTTCGCACCCTTGTGAAAGGTGATGTGGTGAATTGGGCTGATACCTTTAGTATCTACAACAATGCGCTTTACTATACCAATAGCAAAATACAAGATGCGGGTAGTGATGTTAGCGACATGACATTTGAAGTGTATAAAACAGCGCTACCTGCGCGTTAAAGTTCGAGGAATTAGCAATGAGCATCACAAAAAGGATTGGCAGCGCGTCACTGGGGTTTGCAGCAGCACTCTTAGTAGCCGGGCAAGTTTCAGCTAAATCAGATTTTGATTATGGCCCTGTGTTTGACACTTTCGGCAAGCATGCTGATGTTGAGGGCGTAAGCTTTCCTGAAAATCAGACATTCAAGATTGCGTTTGACGTAGCCAAAGCGGCAAGCCCTGGTGAGGTAAACCGCAAGTTTGAGTCGCTGGCACGGTTTATCAATATGCACGTAGCCAACGGCGTTAAGCAGGAAAATCTTTCGCTTGCGCTTGTCGTTCACGGCTCTGCCACAGAAGAAGTGCTTAAAACTGCAAACTTTAAAGAGCGTAAGGGCTTACCTAATGGAAACGAAACGCTACTTGTAGCGTTGATGGAGAAAGGTGTAGACGTAATAGTGTGTGGGCAGTCTGCCGCTGCCCATGGCGTTGAAAAAAATGCGTTGATAGACGGAGTGAAAATGGATTTGTCAGCCATGACAGCCCACGCG
Source organism: Alteromonas sp. KUL17 (assembly GCF_006538305.1). Classification (NCBI taxonomy): domain Bacteria; kingdom Pseudomonadati; phylum Pseudomonadota; class Gammaproteobacteria; order Alteromonadales; family Alteromonadaceae; genus Alteromonas; species Alteromonas sp. KUL17. The sequence goes on along the minus strand of NZ_BJKJ01000005.1, from coordinate 137,678 downwards.
CGCCTGGCACAAAAAGGGTATTCGGTTAACCCTTTTTAGGTTGCTTAACTTACTGTTTTGCTAATTTTTGTACCAAAAGCGGAAATTTAATTATTAAGTTATTCTTCTTGATTATGTTCCTCGTACCATTTCAAGCTTTCAAGAGGGTAGCCCAAGAAGAATTTACTGCGTTCAAGTACGATCCTTGTTTGAATTCGCTTAATGCCAAGTGTTTCATCATCAGATAAATGATCGCAAACTTTGTTTAAAGCGCTAATATCAGGAAAACAACATAGAGAGATATAATCAACATCGCCAGTTAGCTTCATACAGTCCATAATTTCAGGTATTTCATCAACAGCCGAAATAAACCTCCTGCAACTAGGTGCACTATTATCTTCTAGTATGAACTCTATATATGCCAACACATGTTCACAAATTTGCTCCAAATTAACATCTGCATGAAAAGTGCGAAAGTAGCCAGCTTCTTTCAGAGATTTTACTCTTTGGAAGCAAGCACTTGGCGACAAATTTACTTTTTCAGCTAATTCAACATTTGTCAGGTCAGCCTCGAGGTGTAACGTTGCCAAGATTTTCTTATTGTAACTATCTATTTTTAACGATTTTTTCATTGAACAGCTTAAGTAAATTAATCTCTCTGTCAGTATTCTCGAACATTATTTCCCACTAAGCTATATAAATTGTCGCCTTCTGTGACAATTCAAAAAATAATCACCCGCTAGATAACCGATTACAAAATATTATTTCGAACATTTCACACACAATAAAGGGCAATCAAAAAATAGCATTCAGAAACAGCAACCCAAAAGAGTTACAGCGGAGATTATAATGAATAAAAACTCAATAGCAGGTTTACTAGCAACCGCGGTAGCCTTGCCATTCTCTATGTCAGTGCAGTCAAACGAAGCTAATGCTACTGATACGGATGATGTTGAAAAAATTGTAGTCTCTGCGCGTGGTCGTGTTGAAACAATTCAGTCGGTTCCAGATTCCGTAACTGTTTTTGGTAGTGAAGATATAGAAAATGCTCGAATAAAATCTTTTCGTGATGTCGCGAACTTAACGCCAAATTTAAGCGCATTAGACAACTTTAGACCAGGCCTAGCACGCATAACAATCCGCGGTTTAATCACTCCGCAAGTGGGCGACCCGCCACTTACCTTTGTTGTTGATGGTATAACCGCTTCTGATCTTGAATTTATAAACCAAGGTCTAGTTGATATTGAACGTATAGAGGTTATGCGTGGCGCACAGGGGGCGCTGTATGGGCGTGGTGCTGTTGGTGGCGCTATCATTGTTACAACTAAAAAACCATATGAAGAGTTGGAAGGCAGTATTAAAGGAACTGTGGCTGAAGGTAATACTTATGAATTAAATGGTGTTTTTTCAGGTTCATTGAACGATGAAGATACTGCCTACTTTCGCGCCGGTGGTTATAGTAAATCAACAGATGGTTTAATTGATAATACTTTCCTTGGTGAAGAAGCTGACTACATTGATGAGTCAGGTGCTTTTGGTAAGTTACATTTTGTAGTTTTTGAAGATACAACGATTGACCTCAACGCTAAAGTTTCAAATAGCGATGGTGGCTTCGCCTATTATCAGGGCGTTACTGAAGACTCTTTTGAAGACTTTAGTGTAAAGACATCGCAAAACATCCGTAATAATGATCAGCGTGATGTTTTAGAGCTTAGCGCTAGTTTAGGCCATGAATTTGATGTTGCCACTATTAAAGTTATTGCAGCTTATAGTGAGTCAGAAAATGAACATTTTTACGATGGCGATTATTCTGCTGATCCGACATATGAAGAAGATGGCGACGGCCTTGTTTTACGAGCACCATTTGGCACAGAAGGCTTTTTTGACGTTGAATCTATAACACTCGAGGCAAGATTGACTTCATTTAATGATCAGCAGATACGCTGGGCTTTCTCTACTTTTTATCAAGATAAAAAACGAAACAACACGATTAACTTTTATGATGATTTAATTGGGGATTTTCCATTAAACGGAAATGACTTTACTGAAGATTTAATTTATCTGACTATTGCAGACAAAAATAGTAGTGAAGCTTGGGCGGTTGCAGGTCATGTAAGCTATGACTTTACCAGCAATTTAGAACTGACGGCGGCGCTACGTTTCGACCACGATACTAGGAAATCATTCGACCCTAATTTTGAAGCAGACACATTCGCTGAAAAAGACTTTTCTCAGTGGCAGCCTAAAATTACTATAGCCTACCAGGTACAAAATAACTTTCTTATTTACACCGGTTACTCAAAAGGTTTCAGAAGTGGTGGTTTTAACGAACCTGCAGAAGGTATTGACAGAGCTTTTGATAAAGAAACATCTGATAGCTACGAACTAGGGGGTAAATCATCTTGGTTAGACGAGAAGTTAAAATTAAACGGTGCATTGTTTGCCATCAAGCAATCAAATGCACAAATTACCCAGTTTAATGTCGATACCTTCACATTAGAGAATTTAGCAATCGATGAAGTAATGACTCAAGGTATTGAATTGGAAATGTCACTAGCGTTAACTGATAACTTAGATATGCAATTTAGCGCAGGCGTTATAGATTCAGACATTGAGAAGTTTTCTGATCGGCCTGAGTTAGAAGGTAAGCCTCAAGTTTGGGTGTCTGCCTATAATTATGCGTTTACGCTAAATCATAATATCGAATTAACAAAAAATTGGTCACTGAATTCACGTGGAGAAGTGATTGTAGAAGGCCCTAAGTATTTTGATATCGAGTCTCCTGATTTAGAATCATCCACATACGCTTTTGTTAATGCAAATTTTTCGCTAATTTCTGAGCGGTGGACAGTACAGTTGTTTGCTAAAAATCTAACCGATGAACGAGCTATTGAAGATATTTTCTTTTTCGGTGACGGTGTTACAGAATTTGCTAGACAGCCTAATAGGCCAAGAATGGTAGGAGTTGAAGCTAAGTTCAGTTTCTAAGACGTTAGGTATTTAAACTACTAGGCTCCTAACGGAGCCCTTTTAAAAGAGCAAACATGGCTGATTCAAAAGAACACTCGAAAAACTCATTTGAAGACTATACAACCTGTAAAGTACCAGAGTCTGCAACAGTGGGTGGATTGAGTATCGGGCTAATTAACGGTAGCTTAGCATTCTCAGTACCAGGGCTAATTACGGGGGTCGAAGTCGGCAATGCTCTTGGTTTTACTCTAAGCTTTTATGCGTTTCTTATTGGTGGCTTGATATTATCTTTGATGGGGGCATTGGCTGGTATTGTAGGAGAAAAAACCGCTATACATCATGTGTTACTTTAAAATATGTGTTTGGTGAGCATGGTGCTAACTTCATCAGTTTATTGTTTATATTCTCTTTACTTGGCTGGTATGGAGTAAATCTAGATTTATTTAGCACTTCTCTCCAACAGTTAGCTTGTCAACTGTTTAATTACTCCCCTCCGCTTTGGTCAATTGAATTAGTGATTGGCTTAGTTATTACTTCATCAACCATTTTAGGGTTTACCTTAATTGAAAAAGCCTCCTTATTCCTAGTTCCTATCATGATACTGGTACTATTATACTTGCTGTATCAAGGCATGACATATACTTTATCAGGAAGCACAGTAGCGACAGACTTCACTGGCTTACGTTTTGGAGAGTCAGTTTCTATAGTAGTTGGCAGCTTTATTGTCAGTGTAGTGTTAATGCCAGACTTTTCGAGATTTGCTCGTAGTTCAAAGGACGCCATAACGGCTTCTTTTCTGCCATTTCTTGGTATCAGCAGTTTTGTGTATAGCGTATCAGGTTTTATCGGTACCGCCGTAGCAAGTAACGACATATTAGCGATCATGATAACACTCGGTCTAGGCTCTGCTGCTTTTTTTCTGCTTATAAGCGCCAGTTTCATTACCAATGTGATTAACTTATACAGTGCTGCGTTGGGTGCAAATGCAATCAGAACTAATTTGAGAAAAGACAAACTTATTATTGTTTTGGGTATACTAGGAACTGTCGTTGCCTCTTTCAACTTGCTTGATAATTTCACTGACTTTCTGTTTAGCTTATCCATAGTGTTTACGCCCGTTGTCGCCATTTACGTAGTCGACTTTTTTATTTTACGCAACCTAAAAACTTACCAAGCCAGCGACATAAATGCTAAGGGTAAAGTGAATATCAAAGCAATGTTAGCCTGGCTTTCAGGGCTCATTACATCGCTGCTGGTTAATTATCAAGTATTCACTATCACGACAATTGAAGTATGCGATTCTGTATTAGTCTCTGGCCTTATCTATTTTTTACTTATCAAGCTTTCAAGCAAAAGCGCTAACAAATAACTTCTATGGCTACATTAAAATTAATCGTACATAAAAGGCTATCACAATCAAAATTTTATTCTTTTAAAGAGCCTTTTTAACAACACTTTTATTGAGGCAACTTTTTATTATTTGTCTTAAGCATTTTTTTAAAAAGACGAACAGGAAACACAATGCAAGTAAGGGAGTTAACTCGCGAAGATATTGAAGATATTTTGTATGGATGTGCGATTTTAGGCACTGGCGGGGGGGGAGAGTTAGAAGAAGGTTTTGACTATATTGACCGAGCTATTGCAGCAGGCAAGACATTTAAAATGGTGAGTATTGATGATGCGCCTCTTAACGCAAAAGTATGCACACCCTACATGCTGGGGGCACTTTCTCCCATGAGTGTAGAGGAAGAGGAACGCTATCAAGGCCTACCTAAAAATAAAGAGCCTGCAATTGATACGGCTTTTAAACGTTTGCAGTCATACACGGGTGATAAGTATTTTGGCACTATTTGCTGTGAACTAGGCGGTTCAAACACCGCCATATCCTTCTATCTCGCAGCTATGCATGACGGTTATATTATTGACGCAGATCCAGCTGGTCGAGCAGTTCCAGAAATTACTCATTCAACGTACTATTTTAACGATTTAAATGCTTCCCCCATTATCACCGCCAACGAATTTGGCGAGTGCTTTATCTGTGAAAATATTAAAAACGATGAACGAGCAGAGCATATTGTCCGTGCACTTTCTATGGTTAGCAGAAACGACATTGCGGCTATCGACCATGCCTTAACTATCAGCGAAGTAAAACATGCGGTCATCAAAGGGACAATAAGCAAGGCATTAGTAATAGGTAAAGCCTTTAGAAAAGCCAAAGAAGATGAGCTAGATCTAGCTGAAGAGATCGCCAAGCATGGTCATGGTGTAGTTAGATTTAAAGGAAAAGTTTCCGACTTTTCCTTTAGCACCAAGGGCGGGTTTACCATAGGTGAGTTTTTAGTTAATGGTACTGGCGAATTTAAAGACAACAGATACAAGGTGGCGGTAAAAAACGAAAACCTTGTAAGCTATTTAAATGGTGAGGTAGATGTCACCATTCCAGATTTAATTTGTTGTTTAGACTTAGACATAAATGAGCCTGTTACAAACCCACATTTAACGATAGGTAGCAATGTGGCTATTGTCGTTTTACCTGCCCCAAAAGAGTTTAAAACTGAAAGAGGGCTAGCGGCTTTTGGGCCTAAATATTTAGGTTTAGAAATGAAATTTAGCTCAATCTTGTGTACAGATTAGAGCTTTTTTTCTTAGTAGCGATCTGTTTATCAGTTCAAAGAGGTTCCTGATGAGTCGAGAGTCGGCTTTTTGCGCATTACTTTACTTTGCGAGTTACATTACTGAACAGATGTCTCACTGAGAAACTGAAAGATCAAGCGCGGCACATCTACTCAACAGATACCTGCCCAAAGGCAATAATTTTTTCAAACGGTGTGGTGTCGGGCAATGTACCTAAGGCAAAACCACATGCATTGCCAAGCCTTGATTCACAGAAGGTGTGGGCGATGTCGATAAGGGCGTTGTCGTTATTAAGTGACGTAGCAAGAAGTGAACATGCTTGTAGCGCTAGCGCCATTTGTTCTGTTAAATATCGGCTGCGCGTTTCCATATTCTGCGTGTTTGATAGCTCGTCAAATAGCTTACTAAGATGAATATCATAGTGCTTGTTTTTGCCTGCTTGTGTTTTAAGCTCACTAAACAAAGCCTCTTTAACATTGGGCTCTTTGGCGAGTGCGCGCAGTACATCTAAACATTGTACGTTTCCGCTTCCTTCCCAAATAGAGTTCAGAGGCGCTTGGCGATAGTATCGTGGCATGGGGTTCTCTTCAACGTAACCAATACCGCCTAAACACTCTTGAGCTTCGTTAACAAACATAGGCGTGCGTTTACAAACCCAGTATTTTCCAATGGCGGTGGCCAGCCTTGCCAGTGCAGCTTCATGATTATTGCTCGATGCACTATCAACCGCTTTGGCAACGCGCATAGTGAGTGCAGTAGCAGCCGCACATTCAATGGTGAGGTCTGCCAACACATTTTGCATTAAAGGCTGATTGACTAAGGTCTTGCCGAATGCGTCGCGATGACTTACGTGGTGTAAGGCGTGAATCAGTGATTGTCGCATAAGTGCTGATGAGCCAATCATACAGTCTAACCGCGTAAGCGACACCATATCTATGATCACCGGCACACCACGGCCTTCTTCGCCAATCAAATATGCCGTGGCTTCCTGAAATTCAACTTCAGACGATGCATTGCTCCAGTCACCCAGCTTGTCTTTCAAACGCTGAATTCGCACGTTATTGAGTGCACCATTTTCCAACAACCTTGGTAGTAAAAAACAGCTTAGTCCGCCTTTCGCTTGCGCAAGTATAAGATGAGCGTCGCACATGGGGGCTGAGAAAAAGAATTTATGCCCTACGATATGGTAACTTCCATCAGCCTGTTTCACCGCTGTAGTGGTATTACGCCTAACATCCGACCCGCCTTGTTTCTCAGTCATCCCCATACCAATAGTCAGTCCATGTTTCTGACTAGCTGGCAGGGAACGAGGATCATAAACACCATTAATGGTTTTCTCTAGGTATACGGGTGGCAGCTGCTTTCCATACCGCATGGCCGGAATAGCTGCGTGGGTCATAGTCAGCGGGCAAGACGTGCCAGACTCAGCCTGATAATGCATATACATTAGCGCTGCCCTGAAGGTGTGTGCGCCTTCAATGCCTTCATGCTTCCACGAATAGTTGTGTACATTGTGCTGCATCGCACTTTCCATAAGCGCGTGATAGCTGGGATGAAACTCAACATCGTCAATGCGGCGGCCATAGCGATCGAATGTGTGGAGAGTTGGCTTATTCTTATTAGCAAGCTCTCCGTGAGCCATAAGTGCATCCCCCGCGATTTGACCATACTGGCCTAATAACCCTTCGTCATGCTGGTGGGATGATGGCAAATGCTGATCGACTAATACGCGCAGTAAGGTGTCATCACGCCACAAATTGTAGGGCGTGGAAATGGTGGGTTGGTTTTCTACAACGTGCGTAACAAATCGATTTGATGAAGTCATGGCATTTCCACTTGGTGAATATACAAGGTGTACCTTTGAACTGGGCTTTTACTTTAAAGGGCTACGTTAAAGCACTATCTCCAAGTACTACCTTAAAACATTACATTAATGGTTGTAAATTGGTATTTCATGTAATGTTTGTGCGCGGCGCGTGTTTATATAATGATGAATGCGTATATGTTTGGCCTTAAGCCAACTTATATTTTAATTAAAATTACGTCCTATCTGAGACAAAGAAGTAAATAGAGTTTGCAATTAGAAAAACAGAAAAAGCCCAATGCAAGAAAGCTACTGCTAAAGCTATTGGGCTCCCGTGACAATATTCAAATGAATGCCAGCGCAGCTGTTCGCGTAGGGGCGCTATTTGGTATTTCTGAAAATAACATTCGGGTAACGCTCACGCGTTTACAGTCTGCACAGCTTATTACCTTGGTTGAACGCGGTTTTTACAAGCTGGGCGACAAAGGCATTCGTTTTGCAAAGGAAATTCATCAGTGGCGAGAGGATGAGGATGGGCTTGTACCCTGGCAAAACGATTGGGTTGTCGCTCAAACCAGCACGCTTCCTAAAAGTGATAAAAAGCAGCTCAGAAATAATGAACGAGCGCTGAAGCTTTTGGGGATGAGAAAGCTGACAAACGACGTTTACCTCAGACCGAACAATTTCTCAGGCGGAGCAGGCGAAGTAAGAGACAAACTTTACACACTTGGTCTATCGAGAAAGGCGCTCGTGTTTAGTGCCAGCGACTTTGACACTAAATCACACAGCAGGGCGATGGGATTATGGAGCCACCTAAACCTAGGGGCACTTTATAAAGACGGATGCATCGAAATAGAGGAATCTCTTGCTCGATTAACGTCTTTACCCCTTGAAGAAGCAACCAAAGAATCTTATGTGATAGGAGACAGGGCGTTATACCACTTGGTGTTTGACCCCTTATTGCCATCGCCACTTGCAGATGTAGCAATGCGTGAGCGCTATCGTAATCTAGTAAAACGGTACGATGATGCTGGCGCACAAATTTGGCACCGCTTTTTAAATCAAAACTAAGCGAGATTAAAGGTAAACAGCTCAAAAAGAGGGTTACAGATACGTTACACACAGTTGAGCGTAAATTTCACATATAGATGTATTGTGTGAGAACAGTCAGAAAGATGAGACGGTAAGTAATTATTTGGCCGCATAGAACGCTAAGTGTAATTAGCTCTAATAGAAGTAGCGTAAATGGAGAGAAGATGACCGCATCAAGACCGTTATTTAAGCATATTCGCAATCATACAGCGCTTTTCAATGAGCTTTCTCAATATCGAAACGCCGCTGTAGATACCTTGGGGTTTAAGGGGTATGAATTTCATAAAACGCCAAAGTTCGTAACCGAAGATGGAAGTCGGCTTACCATAGAGCCAGAGAGAAGCATTGTACTGCCTAAAGTTCATGCGTTGTCGGGTTTGAAGAATAAGCTGACACAGGCTATTCCCACGTTACATATGGTTGAGCATAGTGAAATAGGCTATCGCTACCCAACGGCAGCGTTGGCTGGGCTAGACGCGCCATTTATTAAACGTATGCGTTCTGAGTATTTTCACAAAGTGGATGAAGATAGAAGTATTTGCCGCCCTGTGAATTTGTCGTTCGGAATTAAAAGTCGCGGAAAAGCTGACAACCGACAAGAATACGAAGTGTGGATGCCAGATGAAGCGCCAGATCAAAATCCGCTTCCTTTGCTCATCAATGCCTATGGCGAAGACTTACCCGATGATGTAAGACACTTTGTTGAACAACCCTCAAGAGTACACGGTTGGATGGGGGTTAAGCGGGCAGCATTTGAAGCTCTTTACACAAACAAGCAACATTGTGGTGATTTGATCATTTGCGTCGCCATGAGTGTAGACGCCTACAACATTGGCGCTAAACCCGATCTAGCTTATTCTCCTGAAGCAGAAAGCTCTATTGCTGTAAGCAACGCAGAGTTTGAGTGGGAAATAGAGGGGTACTATGCTCCGCGAGGCTGGGCGTTTGACCACGATGAAGTGTGGGCAGCAATAAATCACACGTTAGAAGCTATCAATGCGCCGCTCGATGATTTATACGGCAATGAAATTATTCCTATTGCCGAAAGTAAAACGGAGCGAATTTTGTCAACATTGCAATCACTGGGAGTTAGGCAGGAAGAAGTAGACGAACTCAATCTTCAGCCATGGGAGTTCATGCTTACTGAAAGCGAGCACAGGGTTAAAGCACACGATCCCAGTCGTTCCGTTAATTTATTGGGTAGACTAAATCGACTCTTTTACCAACCAGAGCAGCAGTTGCCTTCACTAAATTGGATGCATGACCTCATTTTATAGGTTTACACTTTTAAGATTACTCTGCTACTCAACTTGATTTCTTATTATTGACAAAACGAAGCGCGCTGAAAGCAATTTCATGCGCGCTTTTTTATATTCCTTCTGAAGTCATTCTGTAACTAAAAAGACTCATATGTAAAATTTTATATAAAATATGTTTGTTTTTGTAAATAACTTTCAGTTTTGTCGTGATCTGTCTGTTTATTTTGCTGTTTATGTAATTAAATTACGAAAAATGCTTTATTTTTTGAAAGTATTGTTCATAATGTATTCATCACTTAGGTGATATCTAATTTAGTTACAAAATAGGAATTCAAAAATGAAACTGTCTACTTTCGCTATTGCTCTAACATTATCTGTTGCTGCCACTCAATCTTTCGCAAAAGATGTCGTACTAAAGCCAATTAACGACAACATCGAAACACAAGCATGTTTAACTGCTGCTGAAGATGGTTTTGGTCCAGCATTGCGTCTTATCCGTTCAAAAGGTTTTAACGCAGAAGAGTTCAGTGCATCTGTACGTTGCAACGGCGAATCACTTCGCACTTTTGCTTACATGTACAAAAACAACAAGGCGACTGAAAACGCGAAAACTGTAGCACTTGTTGCTAAAAACCAAGATGTTGCGTCACAAGCTTGCTTAGAAGCACTTTCAGTAGGTAAAGAAGCGGCATTAGCGAAGTTTGGTTTGGAAGGTGAGAACATTATTTGTAACCACAAAGAAATGTCTGACTTTGTGCGTGAATACAGCGCAGAGAACGTAGTTGTTCGCACTGCTGCTGAATAAGACTGCGTTTTAGGATAGCAACCTACTGCTAATATTTAGTACAGTTTCATGGCCTTTCGCTTGAAAGGGCGAAAGGCCTGACACTTTACGCTTCGCTTGATTTAATTCTACGTAAGTCTTCTCGCATCGACCAACCTTTAGCCGCACCGTTCAGTTTTTTCATTTCGTTTAGGCCTTAAAATAGGCGCAACGCTCCACCTATAGTTATTGGTTTTCATCTGAATGAATCAAATGAAACTCAGTTTGCCTGCCATCTAAATAGGTTACTGACTGACCGTCAAAAAATGCATCTTCTTCCAGCATAATTCTAATTTCTTTGTTCCACTCTTTAATAAAGCTTGCTGCATTGAGTTCTATCGAATAAGCCGTCTGTGCAAACACTGGATAGTCACCTTGAACTGGTACTCCTTCCTGTGCATCCCACATTCCTATCGTTGGACCTGCCGCGTGCCCATGAAAACCAAGCGGGTGGGTGTAAATAGCGGGCGTAATGCCTTGTTCGATAGCCTGCTGTCGCGACATACTCAAAATAGTGTTACCTGTTCTGCCTACTTTAAAATTACCGGTCAGAATGTCCTGCAACTGGTTTCCAGATTTAAGTGCTTCCTTAAGTGAAGCTGGCGCGTCTTTTTCACCAGGCTTTAACACGTAAGCATGCTGCTGTTGATCAGTATTAAGTCGAAGGTAAGTAATGCCGAAATCGACATGAATGAGATCGCCCGGCCGAATGATGTTTTCACCAGGACGCTTGCTAAACGCGGTAATTTGGTCGAAGACTTCACTGTCTTTACGTTGAATTGAGACAGTAGGATGAAACCAGTTGGTCAGCCCTAAAGCGCGCGTTTGATCACGCAGCCACCACACCACATCGTCTGTAGTTGTCACGTTAGGGGTTATAACTTCATTTGAAAATGCCGTTGCTATCAGTGAATGACCAATTTGAGTAAGTACCGGATAATATTGCATTTCAAGGTCACTGCGCGTTTCCAGCCAACCGATTGAGAGTCTTTCGCCACTTACAACGCGGCTTTTCAGCGCTTCAGGAAGTACGGCCATAAATTTATCGTGTTCGGTAGAGGTCATGCCATCAGCGAGCGCAAATGAATCAGACGTATTAATGGCAATTTTAGCGGGATTCCGGGCTTCGATAACGTGCTTCAATGCCTTCCACTGGTCGGGTTGTGCTTCCTTATCCCACGCTTTTTTAAATAGTGACCCTACCGCATATCTTGCAACGGCCAAACGTTCTAGCGGTTGACCATTGCCGGGGTTATAAATGACTAACATGGTATGACGTCGTGCGGAAATCCAAGTAGAAGGTAACATGGTTTTTAAAACGGGATCTTCATTGTATTCCCGGGACATTAACACCCACATGTCGATGCCTTCACGCTCCATAATTTGGGGCAGCACAGAATTGAAGCGTTCAACGGTGATCTTGTCAATCAGCTCGCTTCGCTGTTTCATACTAAGAATGTTATTCGCCCATGCGTTTGCCGATAGGGATAACATTACTAAACCTAAACTTACCGCTAGTAACTTTCTCATCCATGTTTCCTGTCTATTATTAAAATGACCACAGTGCGCGTTCATTTTTAGTAAACAAACTTAGCAAACAACAATACAAAGTAAAACGCGCACGAGTGGGGTAACGTTAATCTAACACTAAATTTGAAAGTTCAGCTAGGCGTATCATTTGATAGCCCTAGTTATATGAAACGACTTCAATCTCTATGTTTTGCTGAGCCATGAAATAAAAGCGTCTACCTGGTTCATAATCGCCATGGCTAAAAGTATTGAAATTTAGTGCCAGAACCCGCTGCTCTGTTTCGTCTAAATTAGGCACAACAATACCGATGTGGTTGATATTGGCGAGGGTTTTATAATCGCTTTCTATATCATTGATAATTTTAGGTCTGTAAAGGGCTAGGTAGTCTTTATCGTTTCCTACGTGCACCGTGTAGCCGTCATTTTTGGCGCCGCCGCTCCACCGTACTTTCCAACCAAATAGCGTACAAAGTAAGCTGGCTAGCTCATCTGGGTTTTCAACGGTGATATTCGCGTGCTCTAAGTATGCAGTTGTCATGTGTTTTTCCTTGTGTAGATAATCAACGAAAAACAGCTTAATATCTAAAGCTAACTTTAGATCAAGCGTTTTTTACCGTTATTTCGAAATTGGAAAAGGGGCGTTATGGCACCAGAACCTATGGTAAGCATTGGCTTTATTGCTAAACGTACTGGCAATGCTGTTTCATTAATTCGCTATTATGCCAACGAAGGACTAATTCCTTCTGTGCGCACAAATGGCGGAAATAGAGCATTTCCTCGCTCAGTCATTCGCAGAGTTTCCTTTATTTTGATTGCGCAAAATATGGGGTATTCCCTTGCTGAGATAAAGAGTCTGTTGTCTACACTTCCAGACAACAGAACGCCAACACAAGCTGATTGGGCAAAATTAAGCACGGTGTTTAATCAGCATATCGAAGCAAAAATTGCGGCGCTGACCAGTTTGAAGACGTCGTTAGAAGGCTGTATTGGCTGTGGGTGTTTGTCATTAGACCGCTGTAGGCTTTACAATACCGACGATAAAGTGGCAGCCCAAGGTAGCGGTGCCCAGTTGCTCGATGAAAACGTGCAATCCCAGTTCTTAGTTTCACACAAAAAGTAGCGCTTCATGCACCCAAAAAATCTTCACAAGAACGGCTATCCTATGGATACGCTGTGCCAGACATACCCAGCGCTCAAGTCTTTTCTCGTTCGTGCTAAAAGCGGCAATACCAGTATAGATTTCACCAGCCCAAAAGCGGTGAAGGTGCTTAATGCGGCCTTACTTCATCACTACTACCGCCTTGAATATTGGGATATTCCTGATGGCTACTTATGCCCCCCTGTACCTGGGAGAGCAGATTATATCCACGGTATTGCTGATTTATTAAAATCAACGAGCAGCAGTGCGCATGGTGAGCAGAGTCAACAGGGGAAAGATCAAAACGTTCGTGGGCTTGATATAGGCGTGGGCGCAAATGCTATCTATCCTATTATCGGCGTTACATCCTATGACTGGTCGTTCGTAGGGAGTGATGTTGACGACGTCGCAGTAAAAAGTGCTAAAGCTATTGCTAGTAAAAATAGTGTGTTAGCCCATAAGTTCCAAGTGCGTGAACAATTGAATAGAGCAAGTATTTTCAACGGCGTGATTGAAGCAAATGAACGATTTACGTTTACTATGTGCAATCCTCCGTTTCATAAGTCTGCGCAAGATGCACTGTCTGGCACGCAAAGGAAGACATCTAATTTAACCCGTAACAAAAAGAAACGAAGTGGTGCAAAGTTCACTGATAATCGGGATCAAGGTTTTGGGCGTCGTACATCTAAGCTAAAAGGTCAAAATGCTTCTTACCAAGGTAAGGACGCAAACTTAAATTTTGCGGGCCAAGCGAATGAACTGTGGTGCGAAGGCGGTGAACTTGCCTTTATTCAGCGCATGGTTAAAGAGAGTGTCTCTGTAAAAGACAATGTAGAATGGTTCACCTGCTTGGTGTCGAAGAGTGCCCATTTGAAACCAATTAAAACCAGTATTGATTATTACGGTGCTGCGCAGTGTAAAGTGATTGATATGGGACAGGGAAGTAAATTGAGTCGTTTTGTTGCGTGGACTTTTTAACCGTCGTATCGCTAAGTTAAATTGACCGAGTACAGTTGAAGCAGCATAGTGCGAGCACGCATAGCATTTGCTAAGAAAAGTGGTTCTTGTTCTGAAGAACCACTTTCCAATTCAACGTTTAGAAGCTGAAGGTTTTTGATACACCAAACACAATGCGCTCATCGGCGGTATCAAAATCAAGATTTGTGTTTTCAGCAGCAATTTCGAAATCGAACCCTTCATAACTCGTTTGGTAAGCCAAACGGTAGTGGTAGAAAGAGGTGTCATCACCATTCCACAGCCACTTGTCACTGTCTAGTGAGTTAGATACGTCAAAGCTTGCACGTAAATGATGGTTGGGTGCGAGTTCAAAGGTATGAGCTACCATTGCGATAGCGTGTTTTGCGCCGGTTCCAAAGTAATCCCACGTGTACCAGAAGTTTAGTTCTGAGCTACCGTAGTCACTGGCATAACCAAACTTGGTATACACCTCTGGGTAATTGCCATCACTTGAATCATCGCCACCGTGATAAGAATAATAAGCGATGCCGTAGTCCAAACTCACCGTTTCGGTTAGCATTTGGTAACGACCCACGTAAAAATCCCATTCAAGATTTGTATCGCCACCAAAATCTACATTAGATGCCCACGTGCCTGCATAAGTGCCGTTATCAAATGCTTTATCAACACCGCCTTGTAGTGCAGGGTCGTTTTGCGTTTGGCTAACGCCGTTGAAGGTATAATCTGAAACCGCAGAGATATTGGCGCTCCAATCAGCGAATGAAGCTGAAGAATATAACGCTGCGACAATAGCCACTGTGAAAATATGCGTGGATGTAAAAAAAGAATTCAATTTTTTCATTGTTAAACACCTGTTTTTATCGTTGTTTTATTTGGCCCGCTTCCTAGTTAATGCGCTTTTACGCCGGTTTCGGGCAACACTTACCCCCATTGGCTCAAAGTGGGCCAATGTTAATGAGGTAAGTAGTGATTGATTTAATTAGTTGAGATTTTCTATCTTGGTAAAGTCGATTTTGTTTTCTTTCGGCGATGTTTTGATGGCCGTCACCGATTTAAACTTCTGACTTAGAATGAAAGCAAAGCAGCTAAAGAAGATAGCGATAACTAACGCACCCACCCACTGAATTTGCAAGAAGTCTAGTTTGAACAGCAGCGTGAGTAGCGAAAGCGCCACGATATTGAGAGCAATGTAATTGCCTTTACCGATGCGTTCAACGGTCATGTTTAGATTATCTGTATAAAGTCTAATCAGTGAATCAAGTGAGTTGATCACAAAGACGACACCCACACACACCATGGCTAAATTGGTTATCCCCTCAGTAGGAATACCTGCACTGTGATAGTGGTACAGTACTGAAAACCAAGCCGCAATGGGAATAGATGGAATGACCATCATAGCCAACATGACTTGATAAGTTTTAAGACCGCCCACGAAACGAGACGTAAACTGACCAATCATGATACTCCAGCTGAACCACCAGAATAGATAGAACTCGTGATACTCATTAATGGGCAATACGAAGTTATCGATGTTCGCAAAGTACCCACCAATAAGACCTAGGTTGGTAAAATAAGCCGTTATCTCACTTTCGCCAAATACAAATGCTGCCGCCCACATGCCAACAATGAGGGCGATGAATACCCATGTGGTTGTTAAGCTTAAAATACGCACGTATTTAATGCTAGTGCTCGAATATACGGCAAAAGCAATGGCTGCAAACACAATCAGGTAGAACGCAGGCACGACAGATTCTCCGTCGCCTATCGACGGTAAATACCACGGAAGGTTAGACAGTAATAGAAACGCCGTGAAAGCACAGGTTCCGATGATTACAACGTTGTTTACGAACTTAACAACGGGAAGCTCGAAGAACTTTACTTTCGGTTCGATTACGCAGAAATAAAAACAAGTAAGAAAGTAGAATCCCCAAATTAAGAATCCCCAAAACCCAAACTCAATGGCGAGCGGATTGGTGAAGGCATATTCAGGACTTGCGCTTATGTCAGCATAACCAGCAAATTCAGTGAGCGGGAACATAATAAGGCCCACGTCCAAACCTGAGGTAAAGAGAATGGCAATAAAGGTAAAGGTTCTAACTGGCGTTACGCCGACCACTTTCATGTTGCCCCATTTAAACAAAATATAGGCTACAGAAAGTAGAGTGAAAATAATGCCTGCACTAAGCCATACTGTCATTATCACCCTCCCAATATTGATAAAAATGAAACATGTTTTTTCCTTTTTTCGTTATTAAACAGCCCACCCAACTACACATTAAAGCCTTATATTAAAGGCGGCATGTAGGCACTGTGGAAGGTGCGCTTGTTTTAACAACAAGCACACTGGTGCGAGATAGTCTAAAAATTTAGCGTTGCTCTGTTTGCCAATGCGGGTGAATATCCACGGGCACATTTTGTGGTGGCAAAGCGGGTTTACCCAGAATGATGTCTGCCGCCTTTTCCGCCACCATGATGGTTGGCGCATTTAGGTTTCCGTTTGGAATTGTAGGGAAGATAGAAGAATCCACCACTCGCAATCCTTCAATGCCATGAACATTGGTTTGAGAATCTACCACTGCCATCTCATCTTCCCCCATTTTGCAAGAGCATGATGGATGGTAAGCGCTCTCAACGGCTTCACGCACAAAAGCGTCTATTTCTTCATCCGTTTGAATGTGCTCGCCAGGCTGAATTTCGCCGTCTCTGAAGTCGTCGAATGCTGACTGTGCGATGATTTCTCGTGTAAGTCTTACGCATGCTCTAAACCCTTCGATATCATCTGGATGCTGCAAATAGTTAAACAAAATTTTAGGTGGAACCGTCGGGTTAGCCGACTGAAGGGTTACGCTACCTCTACTTTTAGGTTTGTTGTGACCTACGTGCACTTGAAAACCATCGCCATCAAACGCTGACTTTCCGTCGTATCGAATAGCGGCAGGCAAGAAGTGGTACTGAATGTCAGGCCACTCCACATCTGCTTTCGAGCGAATGAACGCGCAAGATTCAAAGTGATTCGTAGCGCCTAACCCAGAACGGTTTAGCAACCAGCGAGCGCCGATCAACCCTTTTGAAATTAAGCCCAGTTTGCGATTTAACGTAATTGGCTGTTTGCACTTGTACTGGAAATAAAATTCCAAATGATCTTGCAGGTTTTGACCTACACCCGGCAGGTGGTGCTTAACATCGACACCTGCTTTTTCAAGAATCTCTTTGTCGCCAATTCCAGAAAGTTGCAGTATGTGTGGCGAGCCAATAGAGCCGGCACTTAAAATCACTTCGTTAGATGTGGCGGCAGTTTCGGTTTTGCCGTTAACTACATATTCAACGCCTTTTGCGGTTTTATCTTCCAGCACAACTTTAGTAACCAGCGCGCCAGTCACTATGGTTAAATTCTTACGCGATTTTACCGGGTCAAGATATTCACGGCTTGCCGAACTGCGTACGCCGTCTTTCACGGTCATATGCATAGGGCCGAAGCCTTCTTGCTGCTTGCCATTGTAATCGCTAGTGATGTCGTAGCCCGCCTGTTCGCCGGCTTTAATGAAGGCCGTATAGAGCGGGTTCTTCATTTCGTTACCGTTGTTAACGCCGAGTTCACCATTGCCACCTCGGTAAGCGTCGTTACCTTTGTACCAGGTTTCAGCTTTTTGGAAATAGGGTAGGCACGCCTGATAATTCCAGCCCTCTGCGCCGTGAGCTTCCCATTCATCAAAGTCTTTAGCGTGGCCACGTACGTATACCATTCCGTTAATGGATGACGAGCCGCCCAACACTTTACCGCGAGGGCAGTGCATTTCACGGTTGTTTAAATAGGGCTCTTTTTCAGTGTTGAATTGCCACGCGTATTTGTCGGTATTCATAGGAATAGACAGCGCCGTTGGCATCTTGATGAAAATGCTTTTATCTGAGCCACCGGTTTCCAATAGCAACACCTTGTGCTTTGGGTTTTCTGATAAGCGGTTCGCTAGCACACAGCCAGCAGAACCTGCTCCAACAATAATGTAATCAAATGTCTGCATATGTACTCCTACCGCGGCTTAAAACGGGCTCTCAATTTGGCTCATACCTACATAAACCGACTTGGTTTGTGTGTAGCTATTAAGCGTTTCAACGCCGTTTTCACGTCCAATGCCAGACTGTTTGTAGCCGCCTACAGGCATTTCAGCCGGAGAGTTACCATATGCATTTATCCAGCAAATACCGGCTTGAAGCTGATGGATAACGCGGTGCGCGCGCTGGATATCCTTACTAAATACACCGGCGGCTAAACCTAGCTCAGTGTCATTCGCCCGTGCGATCACTTCGTCTTCATCATCGAAAACCAAAACGCTCATTACTGGCCCGAAGATCTCTTCTTTAACGATAGTCATATCGTCAGTGCAGTCTGTGAAAATTGTTGGCTCAACAAAATAGCCATTTGGTGCAGAAGCTGGAGAAGCAGCGTTACCACCGGTTAACAGCGTTGCGCCTTCTTCTTTTCCTTTGGCAATATAGCCAAGTACCAGTTCTTGGTGCTTTTTAGAAATAAGTGCGCCCAGGTTTACGTTAGGGTCAAGCGGGTCGCCCATAACAATATTGTTTTCGGTACGGGTTTTTAGCTCATCAATAAAGGCTTGATACACAGAACGTTGAACGTAAACACGGGTACAGTTAGTGCAGATTTCACCTTGGGTGTAGAAATTACCAAGCATAGCGGCGCTGATAGCTTGGCTAATGTCGGCATCTTCGAATACCACAAGCGGTGACTTCCCGCCAAGCTCCATTGTCACGTCTTTTAAGTTCGACGCAGCGGCGCTTTGCATCACTTTTTTACCTGTGCCTACCTCACCGGTAAACGATACTTTCTCTATGTCAGGGCTGTTTGTAAGCCACTGACCTACTTGTGCTGCGCCTTGCACCACATTAAATACGCCGTCAGGTACGCCAGCTTCGGTGAGAATTTCAGCCAGTTTAAGCGCACCCATTGGGGTTTCTTCTGACGGCTTAAATATAAACGCATTACCTGCGGCAAGGGCAGGGCCTGATTTCCAGCAAGCGATTTGAATAGGGTAGTTCCATGCGCCAATACCGGCACAGATACCTAGCGCTTCTTTGCGCGTGTAGAAGAAATCGCCACCCACAGGTTGCTGGGTACCTAGTTGAGTAGGAGCTAGGCCGGCATAGTACTCAATGACATCAGCGCCAGTTTCAATATCAACACAGTCGGCTTCTTGAATAGGCTTACCGGTATCGAGTACTTCAAGTTTAGCGAGTTCGTCATTACGCTCACGAAGCAATGCAACCGCTTTATTAAGAATGCGGGTTCTTTCAATTGGCATCATTGCTGACCACACTGAAAAACCTTCTTTAGCGCTTTTAATTGCTTCTTGTTGAATAAACTCATCAGCCACTTCTACGTGGTAAATTACCTCACCGGTTGCGGGGTTGGTTACAGCAAAGGTTTCTTTGCTTTTGTTTGCCATCGGCTTGCCGTGAATGAAATTCTGATAAGTCGGTAATGACATGCATAAACTCCTACTTTTAAAAGGACTAAAACTTTCGCCAATTTGCGGGTACTGCGAATTAACTTCTATTACAAATACCTAATACGTAGAAATAGTTTCAAAATGATGAATAGTGTTGAAACTATTTTCTTTATTGAAGTGCTATCTTGCTCGAATAGAACACTTTCGCTTAGTAAAAGTCACCCTGTAAAAAACATCATTACCTACTGCGCCAATGACGCATTATTGAAGGTTTTAGGACGTAATGTCGCACGTCTTTTTACTGATGCTTTTATTTTAATTGGTTGTTCAATAAAAATAAATTGTATAGTGTTCTAACTATTGTTTCAACTTGTGAGCATTGTTACAGAAGCGAAATAGCTAGGAGTGACCTGCGAAGCTTGCTGGTAAGTAAATGATTTTAAATAGTAAAAGTGTAAACATTAAATATATAAAGAATTAGCTATCCCCATGCTTAATTCCTTTTTGATTGACCAATTAAAGGTGCGAAAATGTTTAACTGAAACTAATTGAGTTGGAGGTAAGGGTTAACCATGCGGGGCTAAAAGCAATTGCTCTTCGCAATTTGATGCTGTTGAAAAGAGAAGTTAAAAGGGCAGCTTAGGCCCTTTCATCATGTGAGGTAAATATTAAGGTAGAGACTAAGCCTAAAACAGACAAGTAAGCGTCGATTTCGCTTTAGGTGCTTAAACTACAATGGTAATAACCTGAGTTGATCGATAGGGTAGCAACATCCCCTTTATTCCAAAACACTACGTTCTTGTTGTTGGTGTATTTTGCCCCCGATGCTGAACGTGATAACTGCACAATGTGATGGGTGTTGTTTAATGATAAAGCCAATGTGTCAGGCCCCAGCGTATTTACACGTAATGTAGCGAGATTGGCATTAGGCGTTTCACATGTATACGTTTTGGTCGACTCTTGGCTGTTTGAGCTAACAACATCTTGTTTTTGCAATGAAGTTTGTTCAGACAACACCGTGTCAGTATTAAGGTTTGTTGAGCTTGCTGCTCTATTGGCCGCCGACTGTGAGGACTGCGCTACAATCGCTCTAATGATTTCGTTACCATTACCGTCATAAAGCACCAGCCAAGAGTTTTCCACAATCGAATAACTTTTCGATGCGGCTAGCATATCGATAAAGCGTTGTTCTTGATTCATCAGTGCGGGCGCACATGCCTTCTTGGTGAGAATGAGCTTATCAGTGGAAAAGGGTTCAGTTGAATTTTCATCACTAAATACTGTTTCGGCTTCTTCTACATTAAGCGCTCCAGTAAACTGATTACAACCTGTACTACCGCTGATTCTGCTTGTGTCGCCGTTTGAATTTACGTTAAGCGTAACATGGCTGAAATCGATAATTCCTGCTCGGTCTATACTTTCAACCTGCCAATGACTGTCCGCTAACGTAAGTGGTTTGCCTTCGGTATGCTTTTCACTACCGTCACTTTCATTTGAATAGAGAGAGGAGACCGAGCTGCACGCTGTTAAAGAAAGAAGCGCAGAACCTGTCAAAGCCCAAAGGTACTTCCTGTAAGTCATGAAAACTCCAATTGTTTTTAATCAATTTCACTATGATTCGCGATAGCCAACTAAGTTCATCTTTAATCGTTGAGCTCAAATAGCACGAAGAGCACCACTATACCTCCACTTTGTCGTCAAAACGACAGTTCGTAAGCGAAAGAAGGGAGTAAACTAACACCTTGATATAACTTATGGGTGACGCAGTATGAAAAATTTAGAACAGCACTTGAGTGAGTACGCTAAGTACCACAGAGATCAAAGAAACATATACACCCATTACGTCGGTATTCCGCTAATTGTTTTCTCGGTTTTCTGTCTACTAAGTAAGCCTGCGTTTCTAGTGAGCACGCCAATTTTTGGAGATATGATCATAAGCCCAGCGCTCTTTGTTTGGGCAATAGGTAATGCGTTCTACATTAAGTTAGATATAAAACTTGGCATAGTGATGACGCTTATCACGGGGGCTATGGTCTATTTCGCTCAACCCATCGCACAGAATGAAGTGGGAACATGGCTTGCTATCTCACTTGGTATTTTTATTGGTGGTTGGGTGCTTCAATTTATTGGTCATCACTATGAGGGTAAAAAGCCTGCGTTTGTCGACGACATAATGGGGCTGGCGATAGGACCACTATTTGTGCTTGCGGAATTAAGTTTTGAGCTAGGCCTTAGAAGCGCACTTAAAGAAGAGATAGAGCGCCGTTCTGGCCCTGTAAAGTAATCACTTCTAAACAACGCGTTGAAGTAACAAGTCTCAACGCGTTATTACAAACTAGGGCCTAGGCTTGCATCTTGGCTATTGTCTCTTTACGCATTTGAAGCTTAGACTCAGCAAAAGACTGTCTAGGCAACATCTTCAACTTTTCTGCATAACCCATGGCCGTTGCTAAAACCTGCTCTTGAGGCACCGCAGCGTCGATAAAGCCCGCTTTCACTGCTTCTTTACCTTGGTAAATACGTGAAAAAAGCAATGCTTCAGTTTGAGACGTATTCGCTAGTCTGGCTTTTGCTAGCTCCATACCGAAAGGCGGCAGCACCATACCAATGGCAGTTTCATTAAGCCCATACTTAGTATCTGCGTCTTTACCAACACGCAAGTCGGCAGCTAAAAGCATAATAGCGCCCATTGCAATGCTGTGACCTTCAGCAGCAACGACAACAGGTAGTGGGAAGCTATAAAGACGTACGATTAACTCCGCGCCTTTTGATACCAACTCGTGTTGTTTTGCTTTGTCGTCGGCTTTCATTACTGATAAATCAAACCCTCCGCAAAACTTGCCTTCACCGCCGTGTAATACAACCGCTTTTGCGTTTTGCTCTGCTTCATCTAAGGCATCGTTGAACTGCTGAATAAGATCAAAGCCTACGGCGTTAACTTTTCCGTCGTCAAAGGTGATTACTGCAATATCGTTATTAATAGCTAAATTAAACGCCATGGTATGTCCTGTCACTTTCTGGGGAGGAATTAATTTACGTTACGCTCTGTTAAGCGCAACTTTCTAGCAGTGATTGTAGGTAATTGATTTCTTTTATGATAGTGCTTTAGGCTTCATCTTCGGGATATGTGCTATGAATATCGGTAATAATTCGCGGAAGTTCTGCAATAAGCTTCTTTTTATATCGACGTTGCCTGCGTCGCGCTTTCGCGTTATTAGTCCGCCGTTGCGCACGTTTGTCTTTCACAATTCGCTCTAGGTCTTGGCCATCCTCTATTAAAATTGCGTCGTTAATGGTTGTTCGTTTCGTCATACTAAAACTCCAACTTTAGCTGCTTATTGCGCCATTGTTTCGAGCGTTGGTTGAGTGCGTGAAGCGAGACACTCTCAGTGGCTATCTGTCTAGCCAGGTTTAATGCTGCGCTGGCTTGCTCGTCGGTCAGGTTTTTATAGGCCGGCGAGGGAATGACCTCATACCACACACAGCCGACAATATTGTCTAAAATTACTCGCATAAAGCAGTGGTCATGATGTATTGGCCAGGCGTTTTTCTTTGCAGATGCAATAGAAGGGAGCACATTTTTCGCGTAGTGTAGAAATTCTCGTAGGTTCTTCGTGTGCTCCGTTGATTTTGAGAGATAAGCGTGTGGGAATTGGTTCTGAAGGGAAGGTGTGTGCATGCGTGATTTAGCCCTCGTCCAATTCGTTTACGCACTTTTATTACGACATAGCAAGAGTTTACACGACACCAGTGAAATTCAGAGTTACACTATTTTTAGTTTTACTGTTTTTGTTTATAGATTCTTAGTTTATTGATTCTTAGTTTTATGAGTTTTAGCCTAGCGCTAAATGCTCATTATTAATTACATGGTTGGTTAATGCGCCCTCATTTAAAAATTCTTGTTATAGAAGATGCTGTTGATTTATTGGAACAAATCACCTCGAGTATAGGCAACACCATCACTTACTTTGACCGAAGTGACGTTGAAATAAGCCTGCTTGAAGCGAACTCCGTTGCAAAGGCACTACAATTTGTTCGTGAAGACGGTGACATTCAGGCTGTGGTATTTAGCTGGGATGTGGTGGCGAAGGTTAAAGAGCTGACAGACGTTGTGCCATTAAATGGCGTACTTAATGAAAATACAAGCCCCGCAGCCGAAAGCGCTAGTTCACAAAGCGCGAACGAGAAAACCACAGGCGAAAAGTCGTCTGCACGCAACGCTGTTATTGATAATAACGCCAGAGTTATCGACGCCATTAAACGCATTCGCCCTGAACTCCCCGTGTATGTCTTAGGCGATGCAGTAAAAGGGTTGGATATTGTAAACCAAGCCAATGGCATTGAATCGTTCTTCTATCGTAACGACATTATTTCAGACCCAGAGTCCATTTTGGGTTATATCATCAATGACTTTGATGACAGAAATGAAACGCCGTTTTGGACTGAATACAAAGACTATGTAGTGGAGTCTAACGACTCGTGGCATACGCCAGGCCACAGTGGTGGCGCAAGCTTTAGAAATTCACCCTATATCAGTGATTTTTATCGTTTCTTTGGCCGTAACGTGTTTGTTAGTGACTTATCGGTAAGCGTAGACTCGCTGGGCTCACTATCAGATGGCACTCACGCTATTGGTAAAGCGCAAGCCGCTGTTGCGAATACATTTGAAGTTCGTCATTCCTATTTCGTCACAAACGGCTCTTCGACATCAAACAAAATTATTTTGCAGACTCTGTTGCGTGAGGGCGACAAAGTTATTGCCGACAGAAACTGCCACAAGTCAGTGCACTACGGCATTATTCAGGCGCGAGCCATGCCGGTGTATTTAGACAGTGTATTTAACCCTGAATACGGTATTTTCTCACCGCCTAGAATGGCGCAAATTAAGCAGCTTATTGAAGAAAATACTGACGCTAAACTTATCGTTTTGACGGGCTGCACCTATGATGGGTTATTGACCGACCTTAAGCAGGTGGTAAATTTAGCCCATGAGCACGGCATTAAAGTGTTCATTGACGAAGCATGGTTTGCGTATTCCTTGTTCCACCCTGCATTACGTGACTACTCTGCTATCGCCGCTGGGGCAGACTATATTACTCACTCTGCGCACAAAGTGGTGTCGGCGTTCTCGCAAGCATCCTTTATTCATGTAAACGATCCGGATTTCGATAAAGACTTCTTTAAAGAAGTGTTTGCAATTCACACCAGTACCTCGCCCAAGTATCAACTCATTGCCTCGCTTGATGTATGTCGTCAGCAGCTGGAAATGGAAGGCTACAAAATCCTTAATGAGCTTCTAAGCAATGTTGCCGAACTCAAATCGCAAATGGCCAAGTTCAAGCGACTTAAAATACTTTCGCCTAGTGACTTTGCGAATATGTTTTCTCACTTTGAAAGCGATAACATTGGGCACGACCCGCTTAAAATCTTAATTGACGTATCTGCGCTAGATTACTCTAATCAAGAAATACATCGTTTCTTAATGGACGAAGTCGGTTTAGAAATAGAGAAGTTCACTCATAGCACTATTCTAGTACTGCTTACGCTAGGTGGAATGCGCTCTAAAATTGTAAGGCTATACAACGCGTTAAAACGTCTTGATGATGGCGCCGTTAACCTAAGCAAGCGCAAGAGCAAGAGTCCGTTACCGGCAGACATTCCGCCAATTCATTTAGACGACCTTCCGTCAAAAGCGTTTTTCAGCCCTAGGGAAGCCATTCCATGGCAAAGCAGCGTTGGACGCACTGCAGCAGGTTTAATTACGCCGTATCCGCCTGGTATTCCGCTTATTGTTCCTGGACAGAAAGTGGAACAAGCGCATATTGATTACCTTCAGGCACTGGCAAGCCAGAAGCTTACCGTCCAAGGTATTTACGACGGTGAAATTTATGTTGTCGCTGAAGAATAAACTGAACTAATAAATAAAAACCTTAAAGTTAAAAGGAATTAAAAATGATGAAACGTTCTTTGCTTGTATGCGGCTTAATGTCAGGTCTTGTTGCTTCACCTTTGAGCGCTAAAGATTATGTAACAAGCGAACAGCTACCTGAGTGGTTTAATACATCATTGAAGAAAGAGGCGAGGGACTTGCCTCGCACCCGAGTGTCGCTACCGGCGTTTCCTATCAACGCAACCGCTATTGGTACGTGGTCTGATGCTAAACCAATTGATGACTATTGGTATTTTACCGTTGATATTGGGTCAGAGTCTCCCGTCGAATGCTGGGCTTTTCAAGACTATGACGGCTTAGCAAATTCCCTTGTGAACATGATGAAATATGCAGTATCCAATATTTCAAAAGCGCAGGAGAAAGTGCTCGATAGCCAGTTTAATTTTAGTTTAGATATGTCAACGATGGGTGATATACCGGTTTTCGCCTATAACTTGCTGTACAACCTTGGTGAGCCTGAACAGCGCGTGTCGGGCCTGCTCAAGGGGATGTCTGCTGAAACAGCAAATGGCCTTCAAGTGTGTTTACACAATGAAGTCGGCTACCGAGAAACATTTAAAGACGTGTTTGCCTCTTTTGTGAATGCCGTAGACAAATCCTCAAACCCGCAGCCTTTCTTTCACGCTATTAATGGTATGAAAATGCACGGCGAATTAGTGGGAGTAGTGTCGGAAAAGTTTATAAAAGATGCCGACGGCGATGTGGAGATTGTTGAGACAACGTCGTTAATATTACCCGTCGACGAAAACACGGTAGCCTCCACTGATGTTCGCGTTCGCTCTTGGAGCCGGGCTGATGGTACGCTAATTAACGCTTATCAGTATGCAGTAGAAAATAGTGAATTAAGTTCTGCGATGGGCGTTTCTATGCCAGACGATAAATGGGTGTTAGAAGGTGAAATTCAAGGGAAGGCAATTTCTTCTGAACTCGCTTTCACCGGAGAGTTTATTTCAAACTTTGGCGCCTATCTTGAAACGCAAAAACTTGCGGCATCAGATAAAACGTCGGATACCTATTATATGTGGAATGCTGACACAGACCCCACCCAGGCGACAGCTACAGAGTTGCAAAAAAATGGCACTGAAAATGGCTTACTAAAACTGACTGCGGACGTTATAGGTTTTAAAGTCAACTATACAGTGGATGAGGCGTTTATCATGCAAAACGCTGAAATGAAAATGGGGCCTATGGATTTCCACATTTCCCCCATGTATGTGTCTGGTAAGCCAACAGAGTTGTAACTCGGCTTTCGATAACTTATGAAACATACAATAGTCAGAAAAAAAGTCGCTATTATCACAATATTGCTTAGCCTTTTCGCTTCCAACACTGTTTATGCGCAAAGCTCGCCTAAGTTCGCAGTAATTCCTCTAACGTTAAGCGAAAATGTATCGTTGCCCCTTGGTAATGAGATATTGCTTGATGTAAAGGTTTACGACCCCGACTTAGTGAGTTCGGTTTTAGGCCAGTGGCGTGGCATAGAAGTAGCAGGTCACCACAATGGTGTATTAAGGCTTTCGATAAGTGAGAATGTGATGGCCGTGGTAGATGCCCAATCCCCACACTCTCAATATCTTGCTAATACGTTTGTAATTGACTATGAAGAAGCGTCGGTTAAAGCAGTAACCGACGCTTTCTTGTCTGATTATGGTAAAGGTTTAAAAGCAGAGGATGACGGCATAGACGCTAGCGTTCAAGAAACAAAAGTAGAGAGTTACTCTGCTGAGGTAGGCGCGAAGATTGAAGCATTCATTGCAAACTATATTACTGAGCCTTCTTATATTCACAGCTTCTCTTTTGCATCGACGGTTGCGAAATCTAGAAGCGGAGATTGCACTGAGTACGCGGTACTTTCTGCCGCATTAGCACGAGCGCTGGCTATCCCAGCCAGAGTCGTCGTTGGTACGATAATAGTTGACGACGGCAGCACTGTAGAAGCGATTGGGCATGCATGGAATGAGTTTTGGTTTGATGGGCGTTGGTGGCGAATAGACGCGGCAATGTATGGTGCTGAGTCTGCTAAAACGTTTTATTTACCTTCCCATATCCTAAAAAATGAAGGGCCTGGTTATGCTTTAAGCCTCTCTAAAGCGGTACTAAACAGCCCCGAGAGTATTACTGTTGTTCAAAAAAGATAGGTAATTCCTTCTCCTATTGGTAATTATATGACGCCTTTTTTACTGCACTATTAAGCGTTGCCGCTTTGCGTTTTGGGTTTCATACCTTACACTTGCGCCGAAAGTTATAAAAAGGGCAGTGCAAATGAAACTAAGTGACGTTAAAAAGCTTCATCAAAAGAAATTTAGAACGCAGTTCGGATTCTATTTGGTGGAAGGAGAGCACTTAGTTTTAGAGTTAATTTATGTTGCTCAGCATGACAGCAGTACATTAGGTGATATCACCCTCTATGTGACAGCTGATTATGAGGCGTGGGTGAAAGAAAGACTTGATTTTTCAGCCTCTAAAATGAAGGTAGAAACGGTATCGTCTCAACAAATGCAGCAACTCAGCGATACTAAGTCACCTCAAGGTATTATTGCTCGCGTTCCACTTCCTAACTCCGCGTTATATTCAGAGCGGTCACAAACCAGCATTTCAGCAAACAAATCCAGTACCGAAAAGTACATCTATTTGTATGAAGTTCAAGACCCTGGCAACTTAGGCACCATACTAAGAACGCTAGCGTGGTTTGGTGATTTTACATTATTACTAAGCCCAAATAGCGTAGATCCATACAACTCGAAAGTTGTACGCTCAAGTATGGGGGCTATTTTCCATGTAAACATGGAATTAAACGTGGCGCTTGAGAGCCTAAGCGAGCGGTTCGAACGTTTCGCTTTCTTGGATATGAATGGTGACAATATCACCTCTAACACCTTTGGTGATTACCAGTGTTATCTGTTTGGCAACGAAGCACGAGGCGTGCCTGCTGACGCACTATCAAAGCTAAACGCAACGGCGTATACCATTGCGGGAAGTGGTAAGATTGACTCGTTAAACTTAGCCAGCGCTGTGAATATCTGCGCTTATGAATTAACCCGTTAAGTTCAGCCCCTCAACTCGATTACGATAGGAATTAACCATGGCATTACAATGGTTCCCTGGGCATATGCACAAAGCCCTGAAAGAAATTAAAGAGTCGCTTAATCAAGTAGACATTCTTATTGAGGTGCTTGACGCGCGTATTCCATATTCCAGTGAAAACCCCGAAATTGCAAAAATACGCGGCGATAAGCCCTGTATTAAAATTCTTAATAAGTATGATTTGGCAGACCCAGAAATTACTGCGCGCTGGCAGGAGAGCTTAGAGAAAGAGCGCGGCGTGAAGACGATTACGACCTCTAGCGATAACCCGGGCAACAGCAAGCAAATTATGCAGCTGGTTAAAAGCATTTGTTCGTATAAAGAAGGTCAGCCTAAAGCAATTAAAGCTATGATCACAGGTATACCTAACGTTGGCAAATCAACGCTAATAAATATTTTGGCCGACCGAATCATTGCTAAAACAGGCAACGAGCCAGCTGTAACGAAAAGCCAGCAGCGCATAAATTTAGGCAGCGGTATTATCTTGTTTGATACACCGGGAGTACTGTGGCCTAAGCTTGAAAACCCACATTCTATTTACCGGTTAGCTTCATCAGGTGCTGTTAAAAACACCGCCATGGAATACGACGATGTCGGTTTTTTTGCGGCAGATTACCTTATTAAAGCGTATCCAGAAGTAATGAAGGAGCGCTATAAGCTGGACGAGTTGCCAGATACTGAAATAGAGTTTCTGGAAGCCGCCGCCAAAACGCGTGGAGCAATTCAAGCGGGTGGTCGCGTAAATCTTCATAAAATATGCGAGATCCTGCTTAAAGAACTGCAGTCGGGTAAGTTGGGGCGAATAACCCTTGAGACACCAGAAATGCTGGAAGTCGAAAAAGAAGAAATGGCACTTGAGGCGGCGAAGAAAGCTGAAGCGAAAGCCAAGCGTAAAGCAAAATTCAAAACAGGCTCGTTAACGCCGGATAAGAAAGATCGGAAAGAAAAACGAGAAGAGAAGCGTCAAGAACAAAGCCGTAGGATGAAGAAAAATAAATGATTACTTTTGATGCTTGCGCACTCGAAGGAAAAAGCGATAGGGTTTAATAAAATACCTAAGCATTAATCAGGAAACGACGTTGGACAATATTCAGTATTTTGATAAAGCGTTGTTTGAAACGCTTAAACAGTCGGCTGAGGAAAGTCCTCGCCGACGGGCTAATTTGAACGTACATAAATCTTATACCGACATGGTACAGCGTTTGTTTATTGCAATGATGCCTGACTCCTACGTGCGGCCTCATCGACATGTACAGTCTCATAAGTGGGAGTTCTTCATGGTGGTAGAGGGCGAGTTGGACATTCTATTTTTCAGCGACGATGGCGACGTTGAAAACAGAGTAACGCTAACGGCTTGTGGAGAGACCAGCGGAATTGAGATTCCTCCTAATACCTGGCACGCAACGGTGTGTCATAGCCCAGTAGTTTTCATGGAAGTTAAACAGGGTCCTTACGAAGTCACCGGTGATAAAGGCTTTGCAAGCTGGTCTCCTGAAGAAGGAAACGACCAGGTCCCCAATTTTCTAGCATCACTGAAGAAAGCGGTGGTGGGTGATAGCGTAGCCTTTTAAAGGCACTTCTTGCCTAATAAAGCGCTTATAGCTGGCTTTCGGCACTTTCCTTTTTGGAAAGTCATTGCTATTGCTTATCTACATGGTATGGTTAAGGATAAGTGACAGAAGGCCGCTGCTGAGTTTTTGAAAAGCACCGAAGCCTCAACATTTAGCTTAGTCGCGGCACAGGGTCGTTTGTACAAGCACATTGTGAAAAGAGAATTATCATGCAAAACGTTTCAACTGGTTATTTTTATAATTTTAATTACTGATTGCACCTGACCGTCGGTGTTCAGGGGCAAGTATTGGCTTCTGGGCACTGCAGGTAGAACGTTTTGCAAAAGCCCAGAAGGTATCACCATCTGGGCTTTTTTAATGCCCGTAATTCTCGGTAAAAGACAATGAAAGAAATCACACTAGGTGACATCAGAAAGCAGCACAGAGTTAAACAGGAAGTAGTAGCAATGGCGTTATCGGTCACAGCTTCTGGTGTAAGTAAGTTGGAATCAAAACGTATTCAGGACGTTTCACTTCAACGTGCGGCTGCATATTTAGCTGCGGTTGGCGGGAACATGAAAATTGAAGTAACTATGCCTGATGGCGCTACTTTACAAGTAGGGTAGTAGGGCGTGTTAATTTGTTGCTGCATAAATGCACAGCAAGGAACGACAAATCCTAGTTGTAATACCAGTCCTCATAGATAATTACCCACTCAGCGAGACTTAAAATGTTCGTAATCGCGGCGTGTTACCGCAGGTATAAATATGGCTAATCCAACCACTGCTGGGTTGGACTTGCCATGTTATTGATTACTTTTTAATACAAGTTCGCACTACGTATCCTAGTGATAGTATGCCGCGCTATTTTCTCTAAAGCGGCGCGACGTAGCAAACGTGTGTAGCCATTCGTTAAAGGAAATACCCCGCGCACTCTGCTCATTATAAAATGGGCTAGGTGAGGATACTGGGAAGGCATTATCTTCACAAAAATCGTTTAGCACCATGTGACAGGTGCCTTCACCAAGGTAAAATTGATAATTCCATGTGAAAGCTGACAGCGCATGAAGTGACGCATTAGCCTGAAGCTGCCAGCCAAGTATGTAGCCTAAATCAGATTCTGTTACACCCCATGTTGTTGGGTCTAAATTACCTCTAGAGACCTGATCAGAGATTTTAGAAAACTGAATTTGAACAATGTCGGTTCCTGTTGAATATTGCGCAAAACGGTTCCAAGGGTACTGATAAGCTAATCGCAGCATCACCTGCTTGTTGAGCGTTAGATGGTTAAAATTGCCAATCAGTGATTGGAAATTACGTGGTAGTGTATCTTCTATCCCCCATGGCCCTTGATAGTTTAGGACTGTTTGCGTAAAGCCTCGGGATATAACACCAAGCGACGCATCAGCGAAGAGGGCAACCTTTGTGCGACCAAACAGCGATTGGAAGTAGGGGAAGTTGAACGTTGCACCATAACCGCCCGCACTGCTTCCACTGAGTAGCACTTTGTTTGGTGATAAATCATCGTTGTTCAGTTTTTCTTTAATCCACTGCATAACAACTAGCGCGTTGTCGTGACCACGGTGCTTTAAAGTAACTTCGGCACCAGGTAGACCTGTAACGATACCAAGCTCGTCAACGTACTGCGTGTCTTTTGAGCCTAAGTGTAGGTCGCCAGTACAGTAGGGAATGAAAACTTTTGACCAAGTTTGAAAAGGGTTCTCTTGTGTATCTTCAAATATTCCGCCTGAAATAAATGGCGTATTTTCGATTACGGCTGATGGGT
Source organism: Alteromonas sp. KUL17 (assembly GCF_006538305.1). Taxonomy (NCBI): domain Bacteria; kingdom Pseudomonadati; phylum Pseudomonadota; class Gammaproteobacteria; order Alteromonadales; family Alteromonadaceae; genus Alteromonas; species Alteromonas sp. KUL17. The sequence goes on along the minus strand of NZ_BJKJ01000005.1, from coordinate 105,637 downwards.
TATAAGCGGCTCGCGACATCGGGTTGTCGTCAAACTCAAGCTGCATTGACGCTAAGCAAGTGGCACTGTCCCAGCAGGCGCCGCCACCATTAAAGTAGATAAGTAGGTTATCACTTTCTCCTTGTTCGAAATAAAACGAGAATGGGTTGGGTGCTAACCCCTCTGGTCCCGGTAAAGCAGGAAGAGAACATGATGGGTAAACGGTTTTTTCACCGCCGCCAGGTACTGATACCACCACCTCATTTTCAGGAGTGATTTGCTCCCATTGTGCAAAGGCATTATGGGCACAGAAACTCAGTGCGATTACAGTAAAATAGCGAAAACGTTTAGCGTAAGAATGCATAAACAATTCCTTTTGACATAGATAAACATGGTTTGAATAGTAAGTTTGACTCGGCTGTTATGAGAAAATTGAACTTCCTGAAACTTTCTCAATCGATCTCATTAGCGCGTAACTAAGACAATTCATAGCGAGCGCTATACATTCATGATCGTGAATTGCGCCACGAACTGTGGCTATAGCCTACGCACTAGGTTATAGCATTTATCCACTCTGTCTAGCGTTGATGTGGCGTTTTAAAGCATTGAATAAACATATTTTTACGACTAATCGCTTTAACTAAAATACTTCTGGGTTAAAATATAGCTAAATCGATTACAAGGAGTCTTACATGGCCGTTCACGAAATTACCCACCCGCTTATTGCGCACAAACTAGGGCTTATGCGATACGCTAAAATTAGCAGCAAAGACTTTCGCGAGCTTGCCTCTGAAGTAGGGAACCTTCTGACTTATGAAGCAACGCGAACACTGCCTACGGAAAGAGCGACGATTAAAAGTTGGTCGGGAGATGAGGTAGAAGTAAGACAAATTAAAGGTAAGAAAATTACTGTTGTCCCTATTCTTCGTGCTGGCTTAGGTATGCTTGAAGGCGTACTGGAACTTATTCCAAATGCGAAGATTAGTGTAGTCGGTTTGTACCGTGATGAAGATACACTTCAGCCAGTTGCCTATTTTGACAAGGTAGTAAAAAACATAGATGAACGTACCGCACTGATTGTTGACCCCATGCTGGCAACAGGCGGTACGTTGATTGCAACAATCGACCTTCTGAAAAAGAAAGGCTGTCGAAGAATAATGGGACTATTCCTTGTTGCTGCGCCTGAAGGCATTAAAGCCGTTGTTGAAGCACACCCTGATGTTGATATCTTTACCGCCGCAATCGATGATAGATTGAATGAGAAAGGCTATATCTTACCGGGATTGGGGGATGCTGGAGACAAAATCTTTGGTACGCGCTAAGAGCGAAAATCTCTAAAAATTAAGCCATTGAGCAATTTGTTACACAACTCATCGAATTAGCGCTAAATTTCACGCGTTAAACGTTTAAGTTAATGATATAGTCAGAGGGTAGTCAGAGCGCACGCTTGCTACCCTTTTTTGTTTTTAAATCTGGGTAGTTAGTTTCGTGAAAAGAGCTAAAAATAATGAATAAAACAAAACTTACCCTAAAAGACGTTGCTGAACAGTTGGGCGTTTCAACGGCAACTATTTCAAATGCATTTAACCGCCCAGACCAATTATCAAAAGCGAAGCGCGAAGAGATTTTAGCGCAGTGCAAAAAGATTGGTTACAGCGGCCCCAATAAAGCAGCACAGATCCTCAGAAAGGGCACATCAAATATTGTGGCTTTAGTATTAGCCGACAGCATTTCATATATGGTGAGTGACCCCGTCGCGAGTACTTTTATTAAAGGTGTTTCTTCTGCGCTTCAGGAAAATGGCAAGCATTTGTTACTTTACGCGGGTGACTCTGACAGCATTCTTGATGTTGTAGATTTTGTTGATGGTTTTATCTGTTACGGACAACCGCGCAACAGCAACTTGGTAGCGGAGTTGGCAGTGTCGCCAAAACCTGTGGTCACCGTTGACTTTGATATCGAAGACAAGCCATCTATTAATATTGATAACGAAGAGGCGGCCTATCGCGTTGCGTCTCATGCGTTAAATGAAGGTGATAATGTGGCAATCTTTGGGCTTCGCCTGATTGACTCGCCTTCTACATGTCGTATTTACGATAGTCCGTTGATTGACGTAGACAGCTCAATTGCTCACCGTCGACTTGATGGTTATTTAAGGGCCGCTGAAGAAAAGAACATCACGGTAAGCAATGAGCGCATTTGGCACCTTCCAGAAAGTGACAGACACTTTGCAAGACAGGCTGCCAAAGAAGTACTGACCAGCTCTCCAAGACCTAATGTGGTTTTGTGTATGAGTGACATTATAGCCCTTGAGCTACTTCACTTAGCCTTGGATATGAATATTAAGGTACCGGAAGAGCTGAAAATTACAGGGTTTGATGGTATTGGGGAAGCCGAGCGTGCGCGCCCGCGTCTTACTACAGTTTGCCAATCCAGCAGTGGCAAAGGCGTAGAAGCAACAAAAGCACTGCTTAATCAAGTAACAGCAAAGAGTACGCTGCCTTTTGAATTGCAAGTCGGCGAGACAGTATAGGCTGAGCCAAGAGGTTCAGCCCGCGTTAAATAAGGTAGATTGCTTATCAAAGTTTAACGAGCAGCGATTAAAAAATGCGGCAAGTTTCTTTTCTTCAAAAAGATCGCCGCTTTCCTTCAAAGAAGCGGGCTGATTGAGTGCCGGTGGCGGGTATACACCATAGCCAGACAACAAACAGTGCCATGACGTAGTGCTGAAATGTCGACCAATACCTTGCCGCTTTATTTCCTCAACGATATCCCCTTTTCTGTACCACACATCAAGTAAACTAAGCAGTGATTCGGACAGCTTCATATTAGCTCTGTTGTCTCTCCAATAGTCACTGTCGTTGCGCCCGTTTAGCTTGTAATGACACACGATATAATCTCGGACGCGTTCAAAGCGCTCTGAAACTTCCTGATTAAACGCCTGTCTCTGTTGAGCACTTGTTTCGTTGAAAGAATAGTTGTCCGCGAAAAGCTCGATGCTCGTTTGAACTAGGTGTAGTGCCGTTGCTTCTAAAGGTTCAATAAACCCTTGCGACAAGCCCAGTGCAAGACAATTCTTCTCCCAATGCCTTTCACATTGACCTACACGCATAGACAAGTGCTTTGCTTCAACATCGGTATTTTCCATCCCCAATGCGCGTCGCAATTCACATTCTGCAGCGTCTTTCTCTTGGTACTGCTGACTATACACATATCCGTTTCCCGTGCGGTTACGAAGCGGTATCTGCCAACGCCAACCGCTACATGGCAACCGATTCGGTTTCAACCGGTAAATTAGCGCATGAAGGGGTAGGCAACACAACGGCCGAGTCATTGAATAGGTTGTCACTAAAGTCCCTAAACGGTACGCCTAGCGTCTTTTGTAGAAGGAGCCCTGAGAAAACCGTGCAATCTATGAATAGGTCTCCATCAAGTTTTTGTCCGTCTTGACAGACGAGATGTGAAATGTCGCCAGATGGTGAGGTATGCACCGATTCAATATTACCAACAACGTGATATACGCCTTTTGATTTAGCGCGCTCGCGTAAGAATCGTCCAAGTTTTAGAGAGTCAAAGTGGTAGCCGTATTCTATATCGAATGGAAAATTATGTGAGGGAAGAGGAGCAAGGTTTTTCTTTGCCAAATACCCCGCCATAAGAAACTTATCAGGTCGAGTTTCAACATCGAGGCCCTGTCTTCTGGTTAAGGCGTTAACGTGAAATGCCCGTTCACTAAAAATATCTAGCTGGCTAATAAAGGTGTGAGAGTAGCTGTGTGAATTATTGCCATTCCAGCCCGTGAACTTGATATTGACTTTATTCGTTGCTTGGCACTCTTCCATCCAATCATACTCGGGAATATCAAGAGTTTGGAAGAAACGCTTGAGAGTAGGTGTCGAGCCTTCGCCTACGCCTATTGTGCCAATGTCTTCTGATTCTATGAGTGTGATGGTCACAGCTTGATTAGCCCAGCGGTGAGCTAAAAGGTTGGCAGCCATCCAACCTGCTGTGCAGCCTCCCGCAATAACAATTCGGTGTGGTGTTGTCATTAAAGGCTCTGCAATAAAAGAAGGGTGAAATTAAACAGTATCAGAGTTGCGCATTACTGCCACACTTTACATGGCAGTAATGCAAGGCACGTATCCACTATCTAAAGATGCGTGCCATTATTTCCGTACGTTCAAAAGGGATGGTCCCTTTTAATAGAACGAATAGTTGAGGTTTAGCATATAAGAAGGACCAAACTCGCGGCGGAGCGTAACAATGCCCGCATCATCAATGGTTTCTTCTTTCTCATCAGTCAGGTTGACGCCTTGTAACGATACTCTTAGCCCTTCCAAGTACTCAATTCCGCTATCTGCAAAATCGTAGCTAATTTGAGCATCGACTTGGGTAACGGCGTTACGAGTTGCTGGCTCAATTTTGTTTGAACCTCCACGCTGATATGTGAGGAACTCAGAACGATCGGTTGCCGCAACCCTAATCTCAAAGCCGTTCATCTCATAGTACGCTGTAATGCTGTACATATTGTCTGATTGGCCTGGAATGGCTGTTCCATCTTCAAGCTCCGCATCTAGGATTGTTGCAGAAGCGGCAATACCAAATCCATCCAGAGAGTCAGTGAGCATTCTTAAAGGAACATTGGCCGTTAGCTCAACCCCTTTCATTTCACCTTTTAGGCCATCTTCGAAGAATGAATAGAAGCCTTGGTCTGGCGGAGTTACTAAATCGCCCACTTCGTAAGGCGTGTCTTGCGGGCCGTAGTTACCAGCAACGTCCACGATCCTGTCATGGTATCCAGGGATGAAGTAGTTAGCACCGTCATTGGTCACGTCATTCGTGAAATCAATAAGCTGGTTGCCGTCGCGGGTCCAATTAACCAAATCTTTATAGAAAAGCGCAATTGAGACATAACCTTCTTCATCGAAGTAGTTTTCAAATGAAATGTCAAAGTTGTTGGCTTCTAACGGACGAAGGGTTGGGTTACCCGTAAATTTAGACCAAGGCGACCCGAACTCTCTCACCGCCGCCTCAGAATTCTCTGAGGCAATCAGCTCAATATTTTGATCAAACTTAACAAAGCCCGATGCTTTCTTTGTCGATACGCGCTCGACTAATGGTTTTCGATGCCGCCAAGCGCAGGTAGCGATTCTCATTAAGTTCGACACTTACGTTCAGGCTAGGTAGGAAGTGAGAGTAATCATCGCCATCGGTAATAATACAGTCCGCATCAACCACTTGGTTGCCATCGTCGTCACACACGGCAAAGTTCGGGCCTACAATACCAATGAAACCTGTTGAGCTTTGGTCCGTTTGTACATATTGTGCACCCACGTTACCTTTTACATTGAAACCTTGAACTTCAGTCTCAAAGTCTAGCTGGGCGTATAATGTAGTTACTTCTTCATCAATGGTGTAGGTATCACCTAAACGATCAGGCTCTAGAAGCCCTGCATCATTAAGCGTATATTCACCATCTTTGTAAGGGGCAAAGCCGTCGTAGGCTACAACGTAACCCATGCCAGCCCAGGTTAAGTCAGCTAAGCCGTTGTACAGATACTGCTCAGGAATCGCTTCAGAAAATGGATAAGATGATGCAGTTGCGAAGAAACCTTTGTTATCTTTTGCTTTGTATCGGTCGCTATAGTTTACGCCAGCCGTAAAAGTGTTGAAGATTCCCCAATCTATATAACCAACTGCCTCAAAACGTATTGTGGTCAGCTCTTCTTCAAAATCAGCAAAGTTCAGGAAGCCATCTTGGGCGTTGAAATAGCTGTAAGGTTGACCATTTGCCTGTAAAATATCGGTGGTAAACTGATCGGCAATGTTAGCCATACCGCCCCCCAAACTTGAGGACCCGCAAGCTGTAACATGGTGGGATCAGAGAATGCATCAAGGCCGCTACTGCCGGTAAAGTAAATACCATCAGTGCTCATTTCGAATTGACGTGAACCTAATTGCCCTTCGCCGAGCGCCCCCGAACGCGCTAAACCAGCGTATGATTCACCACGCAAGTCACGTTTGTTCGACTCACTGTCTGCCACGTCTAAAGTAAGAGACCACTCATCGGTTATGTCGTATTTGATATTTAAACCGAAGGTTTGAAGCTCGCCATCTTTTTGCGCGGGGTCTGTACGCAGTACTGGATTCGCGTTAACTTGCGTGCCCGAGTTGTTAATGCCTGTACCGCTTACATTTGCCGCAGCGAAGGGTTCGATGAAACCGCGAATCACACCTGAGTCGGAATAATCAATATCTAGCGCATCAAAAACAATGTCTAGTCTATCGGTGGGACGCCATTGAAGAATGGCTGAAATCGTGTCGCGTTCTAGAACGCGGCTAATGGCCTGAGTGTCTAAACCAAACGGAAGCACCTGACCATCGTCATTCTCACCATATCCCCAAACACCGTATTTTCTCTCGTTTCTGGGGGACTCCGTTGATGCAATGGCAAGTGCGAGACCTACCGTGTCATCTGCAAACTTTTCTACAAAGGAAAGGGCAAAACGGTTGCCGCTATTGTCGAACTCTGGATTATCTGAATCGTTGCCACCAAGTTCGTAGACCCCAGTGACGGTAAGGGTTTCCTGGGCTGCTAGAGGGCGTACTGTTTGCAAGTCTACTGTACCTCCAATACCTTGGACAATAAGCGACGCGTCAGAGGTTTTGTAAATTGTGGCACCTGTCATGATTTCAGCAGGGTATAAGTCGTACTCTACGCCACGGTTATCGCCAATACCGATAAGCTCTCGTCCGTTCAGCGAGGTGCCGGTAAAGTCTCCTTTGAAGCCACGTACCGAAATGCCCGACGTTCGTCCGCCTACGCGCTCACCTGATAGGCCCGGCAAGCGGGCAAGTGATTCTGCGATTGAAGAGTCTGGAAGCTTACCGATGTCTTCTGCGGAAATGGCCTCAACAATGGAATCGTTGTCCATTTTCACCGCTTGGGCGCGCATTAAAGAGCCTCGAATACCCGAAACTTGAATAATTTCTACTTGTTCGTCGTCTGGTGTGTCTTGTGCTACTACTGAACCGCTGTTAAGGGCGGCGGTAATTGAAATAGCGATTAACGCAGGTTTAAACGTACTGGTGTGCTTCATGAGTCATACCTTGCTGAGTGTGTTAAACAAAGGTTTTACTGTTTACAACGTTTTAACAATGGTAGTTGTTCTACTCATCGCAAATGTGTTCTTAATTGTTTAAGAAAGGTATTTTCAAATACAGGTCATAAACGCCTATTATTTGGCTAGCAAGAATGCTTAATGATTTTTCTTGCTACCTCTAGCTAGTACCGAGAAAGTTTGGATAGCGCCGATTGAGCTCTGGCAAAGAGCAGAAGGAGGAGCGGCAAATTTTTGAGAGAATGAGAAGCGGACAATAAATGCTATAGCCCGCAACAGATATGAGGTTCAGTGACCGCTTATTTTAGTTAGGTTACTTGACGTTGGGATTTAGTCCCAAACCAGTTCTTTAAAGTGCTTGCGACACATTGATTCATAGGTGTCGTTGCCGCCAATTTGTACTTGATCACCATTTTTTACTGCATTGCCATTTTCGTCTAAACGCACCACGAAACTTGCTTTTTTGCCGCAATGGCAAACGGTTTTTAGTTCAGATAGTTTATCTGCCCAAGCCAACAAATAGTGACTGCCTTCAAAGGTTTCACCTAAAAAGTCGGTACGCAGGCCGTAGGCTAGTACCGGCACATCAAGTTCATCAACTACGTCTACTAGCTGCTTTACTTGTGCCTTTGTTAAAAACTGTGCTTCGTCAATAAAAATGCAGTCGGGCTTTAACGCTTCGCAATCTTTGCTTATTGAGGCAAACAAATCATCGCCTTTTGCGTATAGCTTGGCATCTGCTTGTAAGCCGATACGAGAAGTGACTTTCCCAACGCCGTACCGATCATCTAGCGCTGCGGTATAAATCACGGAATGCATACCGCGTTCACGGTAGTTATAAGCTGATTGGAGGAGTGATGTAGACTTCCCTGCGTTCATTGCAGAGTAATAAAAATAAAGTTGAGCCATGGTTATTAGTAGTTTTCGTTATACCAAGAAATAAGGTCGTTGGCGTTCATTGGTCTAGCGAAGTAAAAGCCTTGCAAATAGTCGGTTCCAAGCTGGGACAAGTGTTGCCTTTGCTGCTCAGTTTCGATGCCCTCTGCAATGGTTTTACAGCCAAACTCTTTAGCCATTAAAAGTGTTGCTCTTATTATGGTATCACTCTCTTCAGAGCTATTCTGTATAAAAGAGCGGTCAATTTTAATAAAATTGAAAGGCATAGATTGAAGACGGTTTAAAGATGAATAACCTGTACCAAAGTCATCAATTGATATTTTGACATCACGGGCTACGAGTTCGCTCACTCGCTTAGTCACTAGATCTTTATCAATAGCGAATACGCTTTCAGTTATTTCTAGATAGAGGCGTTCTGGCGAAATTTTAGTTGTGCTGAGGGCATTGTCTAAAACTTTAAAGAAGCTGTCATCGAGCAACTGCGCGACTGATACATTTATTGACATTGCGAGGCCGGGTTTGAACTGCCAATGTGAAAGGTCGATAAGCGCTCTATTTAATACCCACGCACCTATTTCAGGCATTAGCCCGCTGCGCTCTGCAAGGGGGATAAACACCGCAGGAGAGATGTTTTCTCCGTCGCAGTTCCACCGTAAAAGCGCTTCTACTGACGACAAGGAGTTTGTCGTGACGTCAATGATAGGTTGATAAAAAACAGTAAACTCACTATTTTCAATGGCTAATCTTAAGCGTTCACAAAGGCGCTGCTCTCGCTTTATTTCGTTGTGCAACGTTTCGTTAAATACGCCAATAGAGCCTCTTTGCTTACGCTTTTGATCATACATAGTCAGGTCGGCCTGCTGAATTAAATCAACAGCGCTGTCGCCATGGACGGGGAACATAGCGATGCCGATAGTGGCGTCTAACGTTACCTGATTGTCGTTCGCAATAATGGGAATAGTGACGCCACTGCGCATAGCGTGTGCTACGGCCTTTGCGGTATCAACATTAGCATAAGGAATTACGGCGACGAATTCGTCTCCTCCCCATCTTCCCAGGTGATTTTCTTCCGTATAGTTACGAAGTCTGTTGGCAATTTCGGCAAGGACAATATCGCCGACTTTATGTCCTAAACTGTCGTTAACTTGCTTGAATCCGTCTAAGTCGATAAATAGAAGGGCGAGCGAGTTATCAAGGGCACGTGTAGTATCTATCAAATTGTTGAGATGCTTGAGAAAGCCATTGCGATTAAGCAAATTTGTCAGTGGATCTCTGTTAGACAACCGATATAAATCCGCCGTTCTTCTTTCCACTTCCGCTTCAAGGTTGGCGTTAGATGCATCGAGCTTTTCGTTTGAAGCTATGAGTAGTTTGTTTACTTTAACTGTTTCACTACGCTCAATACACATCTGTTCCATCAAACTATTATTCTTAGCTTTAAGGTGTAACGTACTGATGAAAAAGCGATGGTAGCGAAAAGCACTGGCGAAAATGCCAAACCAGAAAACCAAGCCAAGCACACCTAAAATAAAAAATTTCCCGCTAGCATCAATTAACGCACATAACGACATAGGTACAAGAAGAGCAGTAGAGTAGAACCCGACGAGTTTTATGTTCGGAGACAGGACGGTACCAGCTCCGCCGGACATCGCGGCGAGTACAACCATAGTCGCTGCTAGTTCGACAGATGCCATGGATGAATAGAAAAGCACTGAATAAAGCGCCCAAATACAACCCGTAACATAAAGCCCGGTCGAAAACCGAATCAAAGCAGGGCGCGGGTTATAAGCTTTTCCTGCCAAATTAGTGCGCCAATATAATGCATCAATTAGCCTCAGAAGTGAGACGCACACCATTACTCCCCAAATCTGTAGTTTGTTTGCAAATGTTGAAGGGGAGTCGCTTTCAAAGAAAAATACCAGGCCAGAAAAGGCAAATATCGTCATCAAGAAGCCGACAAAGCTATTGCCAATTAGCATGTCGGTGGTGTCTCTTTCTATTTCAGTTTGTGATATCGATTCTTGATACGTGTTCAACCGGATAAAGCCTTAATTACATTGTGATTCAAATTTAATGCGTTACTTCAAAAGCAAATTTAGTCGTACAGAATAGAGCGAAGCGTACAAACTTAAGTGCACTAAATGATTGTAGTATAGGCTAAATATAATACATATGACTGGGTCATTTTAAAATTCGACTAAAGCAACCCGCTTATAGTCTGTCTATGCTTTTCGCAGTTCGTTTTAAATACTGGAAAGTGCAGCTCTCTTAATTGATATTATTCTCACTTCTTATCTGTGGTGCAAAGCATTGAATATAGCTAAAACTTTAGTATATAAAAGTTAAATAAAGCGCAGTGCAAGATTAAAAAATCTTCACAGGATGTTTACAATGTTGTTTCTTTGTTATAAATTCTTAATCGATTAAGTTTAAACTGTGTTGCCGCCACCCTACGTTAAAGGGACAGAGGCTACCTTGGATTTAACAAATTCAACACATTGCCGGAGAAAAAATGAACAAAAATCACACGCTCAACGCTTTGACCCTATCGATTTGCGCCGCTTTTTCAGGAGCGGTTATCGCACAGGAATCAGCAACAGCTAATGCTGACGCAAAGCCGAAAGGAAAATTTGAACAGATTGTGGTTACCGCTGCACCGAGTGGTGCAACGATGCAAGAAGCAAGTGTTTCTGTAAGTGCATTCGATGAAGACGATATTCTTAAACTAGCTCCTCGTTCTACCGCTGAGGTATTTCGAGCGTTACCCGGTATTCGTGCCGAGTCTTCAGGCGGAGGCGGTAACGCAAATATTACTATTCGCGGTATTCCACTTGCGACGGGTGGTTCTAAATTCTTGCAAATCCATGAAGACGGTTTACCTGTTTTAGAATATGGTGATATTAACTTTGGCAATGCCGATAACTTTTTACGCTACGACTGGTCAGTAGCGAATGTGGAAGCAGTACGCGGTGGTTCAGCGTCAACATTCGCAAGTAACTCGCCAGGCGGTGTTATTAACTTGATCAGTAACACGGGCGAAGTAGGTGGCGGTGCCATTGGAACGTCATTTGGCGTCGATTACGAAGAGTTTCGTTTAGATTTTCGCTATGGCGGTGAAATTAGCGACGACCTTTACTACCACATCGCTGGCTTTGCCCGTGGTGGAGAGGGCCCGCGAGAAACGGGATACAATGGCGACCAAGGCGGTCAGGTTAAGTTCAATATCACTAAGATGCTAGATAACGGTCACATCCGTTTCTTCTATAAAAACCTTGATGACAAAGTATCAACATATCTTCCTTCTCCGGTATTGGTGAAAGGCGATGGTGAATATGGCCCGGTACCTGGTTACGATGCCAGCTCACAGGCATTAAACTCAGCTTACAACACAAACATTTCTACTTTTGACAGCTATGGTAACCCAGAGAATCGCGACGTCCGCGATGGCATCGAATCAAAAGTAAACTCATTTGGCGTTGAAGTTGACCTCGAAGTGGCCGAAAACTTGTTCTTATTAAACAAGTTCCGTATTTCAGATATCTCAGGTGGTTTTATTGCTCCATTTACTGATGGATTTCCAGCGGGCCCTGGCGATGTATCGAATTTCGCTTCTGCACTTTGTGCCGGCGCTACTGACGGTGACGGAAATGCGCTGAATTGCGACAGCACAAGTGTTGTGCTCGCGAACGGACCTGGCGCTGGTGAAGTGTACACAGGACAAGTATTTACAAACCTTCAGTTCGACACTCGAATCAACGATTTGGGTAACATGATCAACGATTTCAGCTTGCGTAAAGAATTTGATAACGGTATCGACCTCACAGTAGGTTATTACTACTCAAACCAGGATATCGCCACAAGCTGGTCAAGCTGGCAGACATTTATTCAAACTCTAGACGGTGACAATTCACAGCTTCTAACAATTACAGATGGCGATGGCGTGGAACTTGTTTCAAACGGTTTATTGTCACCAAGCTTCCTTTCGTGGGAGTGGGACTTAAATTATGTAACAAAAGCGCCGTACATGAACGTTGGTTTTGAATTGTCAGATAACATTCTTATTGATGCATCGGTACGTCATGACACGACCGAAGCTTCAGGTGAACTCATCAGCTCATGCTGCGGCGGAAATGCTGACTTCGACCTAAACGGTAACGGAACTATTGAGCAAATTGAAGATGCTTCAGCAATCAACAGCGGCTTCATTAGCGGTGGTGTTATCAACTTAAATCGCGCCGGTGCGTCTTCTCAAATTGTTGATTACAGTGCGAATAATACGTCTTATTCAATCGGTGGCTCGTACCTGCTAAGCGCCAGTCAGACATTCTTTGCCCGTTACTCAAAAGGTGGCCGTGCTATTGCCGATCGTTTACTGCAGATTGGCGGTACATTGAATACAGACGGCAGCTTAACAAGCACAACATCGGGTTACGATACAACGAAGCAATTCGAGGTAGGTTACAAATACGGTACGAAAGACCTCATGGTTAACGCAACCTTGTTTGATACTGTTACTGAAGATACGCAAGCAGAGGTAACCAGCGGATTAACCTTTATGCGCGAATATGAAGCAACAGGTTTAGAGCTTGAAGGCCGCTGGACAGCAACTGATAATTTCGTGCTATCCGGTAACTTAACGTGGACAGACGCTGAAATCAGTAAAGACGTAAACAATCCTGCACTTGAAGGAAATACTCCACGCCGCCAAGCAGATTGGATTTGGACTATTACCCCTGAGTACGTTACAGATACATGGTCTGTTGGTGCTTCACTACAAGGCTCGACAGAGTACTATGTTCAGGACAATAACGACCTTAAACAAGAGGGTTATAACCTTGTAAACTTGTTTGCCACTTATTGGGTGAACGACCAATTTTCTGTGTCGCTTAATGTGAATAACGCCACTGATGAATTTATCATCACTGAGTCAGAAGAAGGTTCAGCAGAGGTTGGTAGTTACATCAGAGCACGTCCATTGAACGGCCGTACTACAGTGCTGTCGCTTAAATATATGTTCGACTAACGAGCAAATATCTGGTGCGAAGGTACTAGTTATTGTTCAACTAACGCCCGCAATTGATGCGGGCGTTTTTTATTTATTCACTCTCCGCGGCTTTGAGTAGCTGAAGCTGCTTGGCGATTGCTGCAGAAAGTTGGTCAATTAAATGGCTATGTTTCTTATGAATAACGTGTACCAATTCGTGTTCCACTAGAGGTATATACTCAATTCCAGATTGTTCGAAAATGGCTTCTTCAGAATAGTCACTCGGTAAAATAGCGTAGTCAAATCGCCCGTTGAGCAGTAAATTTATGACGTGGTGAAAGTCATCAAATTCAAAGATGTTGGCATTTAACTCGCCAGGTTTGGCGTGTATATTGAAGAAAAATCGGGTAGTAACGGCTATTGCCTTATCTGGTTGTTGAATTATGCTTTTATTGCACTCAGCTCCTCGTATACACAATAGAAATGATGCGCCATGAGACAGTGCTGGAGGAACAATTACAATGTTATTGTCAGGCTGAGACACTACGTCATAGCGAATAATATCTGCATCTGTCATTCCTTCATTCAACAGCCGTAAGCCTCTTTCCCCACCCACTTTTTCGAATGTAACCTCAATGCCGATATCTTGGTACGCACGTGCTATTAGGGGTTTATAGAAGCTACTTACTCGAGGATGAGTTAGTTCTCCAATGACGAAGTTAGTATCATCGTGCTGGGCACTGGCGTTTGAATTGAATAGCAGCGACGAGATAAAGAGAATAAAAAATGTTGAAACGGTTTGAATGCCAATAAAGCGCATCGTTTTCACTTTACAAATCCTTGTTTAAGAAAACCACGATAAGCTAAGGGTAGAGTACGAACGAAACAATAGAAAGGTAATTTAACGGGCAAATAAAAAGCCCCATCTCAAGGATGGGGCTTTGTTAATCAAGTTACTGCAATTATGACAGTTTACGCAGCGTTTTGACCGCCATCAATCGCTTTAAGCGTTTGAGACGCTGGAACAAGTTCCATATCGAACGTGTATTCGTCTACACGAACTGCTAGCTTGCGCTTTTCGTTGTAGTCGTGAAGCTTAGCGGCTTCATCAGCCGTTACTACGCCTTTTTCTTGAAGCTTGTTAAGTGCATGTTCAAAAGAAATGAACGGCACTACAGGCTCTTTGCGAAGTGCTTTTTGCACTTTGCCAAGAAGGTGCGCTACCGCGTGCTTCGCTTTAAACGCTTGCTCGTTAATGTCATTGCCGTCTCCCGGCGTAACGCGAACAAGGTGAGTAAGCTGCTCTTTCACGCTGTTGTCTTGCATAGACGCAATAGAAAGCTCACGCACTAGGTCATCGCTGATACCCGCAACACTGTTGGTGTAGGTGTTGGTAAGAAGACGCATTAAGCCACGTGTCGCCGTGTTCGGGAAATTGTTGATAAAGTTAACAATTGCCTGATCCGCTTGTTGTAAAGACCACTGCATCGCGTATTCGAAATACGGTAGCGCAAGTTTTCTGTCTTCAATGCGCTGCTCGTAGAAACGAATTGCCGCCATTGCACCGTATAGGTAGCTCATTACGTCACCTAGACGTGCTGATAAAAGCTCAGCTTTCTTAAGGTCACCGCCTAGTACCGCAAGTGACAAGTCAGCAAGTGGTGCTAGTTTTGCAGAGATGCTGTTAACACGCTTCTCGTACTTGCGAACTTCTGGTAGTGCAGACTCGCTCTCGCGTAGGAAAGGAAGGTATCCTTTACCTAGGCTGCGGAATGCATTTTTAACGCTGAAGCCAACTGTTTTACGAAGCACTTTGTTGAACTCTGCATCCGCAGAATTTTCGTTGCTGTGGATTAGGTCAACCATGTCTTTAAGGTAAGGGTGACAACGCATTGCACCTTGACCAAAAATCATCAGGTTACGGGTAAGAATGTTTGCACCTTCTACCGTAATCGCGATAGGAAGCGCAGCATAGCCGCCCGCTAACGTATTCTGAGGACCGCGTTGAATCGCTTTACCTGCTTGGATGTCCATAGCAGAGTTCATCACATCACGACCTAGTTCAGTCATGTGGTACTTAGCAATAGCGGTAACTACTGATGGCTTAACACCTAGACCTAGACCTTCAGTTGTTAACACACGCATCGCTTCAAGTAAGAACGTCTTACCCGCGATGTCTGCCATTTTCTCTTGAATACCTTCAAAGCGACCAATTGGAAGACCAAACTGCTCACGTACGAATGAATACTCAACCGTGCCTTTAAATGCTGATTGTGCAGTTGCTACGCCCATTGCTGGAAGTGAAATACCACGACCTGCACCTAGACAGCTAACTAGCATCTGCCAACCACGACCAATGTTCTTTTGACCACCAATGATGAAGTCCATAGGAATGAACACATCTTGACCACGAGTAGTACCGTTGTAGAAGCGTACACCCATTGGGTCGTGACGGTTACCAAGTTCAACACCTGGGTGAGACTTAGGTAGAAGGGCACAGGTAATGCCAAGCTCTAGTTTGTCGCCAAGTAGTTGGTCTGGATCGAATACTTTAAACGCAAGACCTAGTACGGTCGCAATTGGTGCAAGTGTAATGTAGCGCTTGTCCCAGCTTACGCGTAAACCAAGCACTTCTTCACCGTTGAATTCGCCTTTAGTCACGATCGCCGCGTCAGGAATAGCACCTGCGTCAGAACCTGCTTCAGGGCTGGTAAGCGCGAAGCACGGAATATCGCGACCGTCTGCTAGACGAGGTAGCCAGTAATCTTGCTGCTCGGTCGTACCGTAGTGCATAAGAAGCTCGCCTGGACCTAATGAGTTAGGAACCATTACGGTTACTGCAATTGCACCGCTTTTCGCTGCGATAGTGGCAACGATTGTAGAGTTTGCATACGGGCTGAACTCAAGACCACCAAATTTCTTTGGAATGATCATAGAGAAGAAGCGGTTCTTACCTAGGAAGTCTAAAACGTCCTGAGGAATGTGCTTGCCGTTGCCTAGTTCAAAATCATCGATCATGTTCAGCAACTCGGTTACTGGACCGTCCATGAATGCTTGTTCTTCTGCGCTCAGTTTTGCCTGAGGGATATCGCGTAGCGCCTGCATGTCAGGCTTACCCTGATAAATAGAAGATTCAATCCACACGTCGCCTGCATCTAAGGCTTCTTGCTCTGTGATTGAAATTGGGGGTAATACTTTCTTTAAGCTAGTTCTGATACTCATAATAACTCATCCGCTCATCTGACCAGTTGTTTAAGTTAATACTACACCTAATTTAAAAAAGATCAAATTTTGTAAAAATTATCAAATAATCATGTGGTTATATAAACTATCTGCGTCTTTTTTATACGAAAGTGTGATGCAAGGGATTAACATTGCTGATATTTAATGGTCAAAAAACGCTCTGGTTGTTGTGTCACCTTGATGTAGAACCACTATACCGGCGTTAACACGCCGCGATTACGAACATTTTACCTCTCGCTGTGTGGGAAATTATCTATGTGGACTGGTATAAAACCGCTTTTTCGTGCAGCTATCAGTTAACTGTATTCATCTAAACTCTGTTTGTTCGTTTTAATCAGAGGCATTGTCTTTTATAGTGAGCGCTCTTTAACATGGAGAAGTAATTAAAATGCGCCGTCTTTCATCATTTTTCGCTAAGTTCCTTATTGGAAGTTCAGCTATAACAAGCTTGGGTTTTTCTGGACTAGCATCAGCCAACGGATACGCAGTGGCAAACATTGGCTTTGGCAACATAGATACTGAAATAGATAATGAGTCTGATATTAGCTATTCAGCTGCTTTAGGCTATCAATTTCACCGTCAGTGGTATGTAGAAGGTGGCTATATCTCTTTTATTGATACAGATAACGACGAACAATCAATCTCATCTAAAGGCCCTTATTTGGCGTTACTAGGTAAAGCGAGTAGCCAGAAAGGTGAGCTGTATTATAAATTAGGCGTGGCAAGCGTTGACATCGAGCACGCGTCGATAGATAGCAATACCTGTGGCCCAGAAGCCGCTGTGTGTGGATACGATGACACAATTATCGCAGGATTAGCTGGGCTAGGCTTTGATTACTACTTAGGCTTACAGTCGATGGTACGCGTGGAATACACCTACTTTGGTGGCAAAGATGATTTTTCTGCGCATATTGTAAATTTAGGTTTTCGCTACAACTTTTAGGTTGTAGTTATTAACTCGCATAGTCGTTTTAAATATAGGCCCTAGATAAATCCAAAAATCGTTTGATTGTGTAAAAATAGATAAATTCTCAACAATGGATTTACAATGAAAAACGAATTAGACAGCAAGTTCTTACTTCAGGTTTTCGACAAGATCCGCCAGCATGGCGCGAAAGAAGATGAACAGTATAAGCTTAATGGGATCACTGCGTTTACAGATCACGATGGCTATACGCTTTACATTGAAGACGTTAATGTGAAGTTGCAGTTCGGCTTTCACAATCAATACCATTTTGACTATGACTCAAAAGAACAATATGAATCGTTTGAGAAAAAGTTGAAGCAAATCGATAAAGAATATTAGTGACCTGATTTCAGTTTGTATTGATAACAAGCAATATGTTTCTTAAGCAGAGAAAGCAAGTATGGGCTCTCCCTGCTTAAGCGCTTCTATTTATCGCAAGGGTACTGTGGGCTGTCTGTCTCAATTAGCCCCACCAAAAACCTTCTGCTACAATGCCGCCCACTTCGGTTCAAAGGATACAGACATTGGCGGCGGCAATTAAAGCTCCTAAATTTAAACTAGCATTTTTAGGCCCTAAGTTTTGGCCTGTATGGTTAGGTGTTTTCGTTCTTTATACGATTACATGGTTGCCTTTACCCGTGATACGCGCTATCGGTGGCGGTACCGGTAAACTTATCGCATTGATTGTTCCTAAACGGGCAAAAGTCGCAAAGCGTAACTTGACGCTCTGGAACCCTACACTTTCCGCCAGTGAAGTAGAGGCGCTTTACAGAGAAAATGTGCGGCGTACGGGCATGGCACTATTTGAAACTGCTATGGGATGGTGGTGGCCTAGCTGGCGCGTAAAACGAGCCATTGAGATTGAAGGCACTGAGCATGTTGAAGCGGCCCTTGCAAATGGCAAAGGTGTCTTTGGTATGGCACTTCACAATATGAATCTGGAATTTGCCTGTAGAGGTATTGGCTTCTTCCGTCCAAGCATCGCGTTTTATCGCAAACACAACAACCCTCTCGTTGATTACCTTCAGTATCATGGGCGAAACCGCTCGAACAAATACATGATTGATAAGCGCAACGCAAAAGCCTTACTTGCTGCACTTGACGATAAAGAACTTTGTTTGTATTTGCCCGACCAGGATTATGGTCCAAAACAAAGTATCTTTGTGCCATTTGGTGGGGTGAAAGATACTGCGACAACTACAGCAACGCTTATGTTTATTCGACGTAGTCACTCTGAGCCAATGATCATCACGTCGCAATACACCAAACGCGGTTACAAAATTAAAATCTATCCACCGCTTTCTCAGTTAGGCGATATGGAAGACGCTGAAGCACTAACATTACTGAATCAACATGTAGACGCTGCGGTTAAAGAACAGCCAGAAAGCTATTTGTGGATGCACAAGCGATTTAAAACCAGACCGGAAAGTAACCCTGAATCGCTGTATAAATCACTATAGCTGTGTATGAATAAACACCTAGCGATGAAAATTAGATAAATAGAATAATAGGCTTTCCGTTCAAAGGTAGACTAAAATAGAAGAATTATGCTTAAGTTCATACACATAGCATAAGCTGATTTTCGATTAAAAGTGGCTACACATTGGTAAGGTATGGGACAGACAAGTTATTCAAGTTCATCGTTTTGGGCAAAGCAAATTGGCATAGCAGCAGTGCTTGTGATCATTGCTGGCGTACTCATTTACATGCTTCAAACACAGGACCAAGAGCCTGTTCCGCAAGGGCAAGCGGAAGAAAAGTCTGTATCACGTGGGTTAAGTGAGTTCTATCGAGACTTCCGTATGTCTGCTACTGACCCAGCAGAAGATGAGCAGGGAGATTTTGTTCTGGATATTGCGGGCGTTGATCCTAATTTAGACAACAAGCTTGCACAAATGTCTAGCCAAACACGTCCGGTTGCAAAGAATTGGACCGGCGAACACAAATACCGCACGTTCCAAGAAGGGAACACACTGCGCGAAGCTATTTCGCAATACGCTCAAGCTGAAGGCATGCAGGTGATATGGAACCTGGAGCAAGACTTTGTTATTAAGCACCAGTTTCAATTGGACAACACGGTTGCAGGATCGCTTGCTAAAATTGCCAGTGCCATAGACAGTAGTTTTGAAGGGCAAGTAAAAGCATATTTATGTGCAGAGCAACGCTCGCTGGTGGTGACTGCCCAAGAAACAGAATTTCTCACCACCAACTGTCGTTTGGTTAGAGGTTAAGCTTCACCGCCTAGCCGCTACACGTGCCAAATAGTGTATTCCAGTGAATGGTTACTTGCTCTCGTATGGCATCTAGTTCTTCGCTCTGATCTGCGTACTTGGTATCTGCTAACGTTAAATGGTGGTATTGCTCTCGCAGCTTTAAATACGCCTTTTGCAGTTTATGCGCAGTGGTGACATCAATAATGTTGCTCTTGGCTGCGGCGTCAAAAATGCGAAGATTGTCAGGATATTCTGTCATGGCAGCCTGTGACTTTGCATTAGCGAGTA
Source organism: Alteromonas sp. KUL17 (assembly GCF_006538305.1). Classification (NCBI taxonomy): domain Bacteria; kingdom Pseudomonadati; phylum Pseudomonadota; class Gammaproteobacteria; order Alteromonadales; family Alteromonadaceae; genus Alteromonas; species Alteromonas sp. KUL17. The sequence goes on along the minus strand of NZ_BJKJ01000005.1, from coordinate 85,945 downwards.
CAAGATATTGAGCCATGAACTCAATATCGGTAATACCGCCTACACACTGCTTTAAGTCTACCTTGTCGTTGTCCTTTGAAAGCAAGTGCTCCCGCATTTTTAAACGCATTTTGCACACATCGTCAGCCAACGTTTTAGCGTTTCTAGAGCGAGTTAGTATGGAATTTCTTACCTGCGTGAAGTCATTCAAAAGGCGTGGGTCTCCGCAAATGGCTCTTGCACGAACCAGCGCTTGATGTTCCCAAGTCCATGCTTCTTCCGTCTGGTATTTTTCGAAACCATCGATATGGCAACATAACAATCCCGCATTGCCAGAAGGGCGTAGACGCAAGTCGGTTTCGTATAATTGTCCAAACAACGTTTTCGTATTGAGAAGATGCATGATGCGCTGCGCCAACTTAATGTAAAACTGTTGTGCTTCAATAGACTTCTTACCGTCTGTACTTATGCCGCGAGGGGCATTGTGCAAAAACACTAAATCTAAGTCTGAGCCGTAACCTAATTCATACCCGCCTAGTTTTCCATAGCCGATCACGGCAAATCCTTTGTCAGTTCCCTCTAGGTGTGCTGGAACGCCATAGCGCTGTTGCATTTGCATCCAGGCAGCATCTACTACGTTCTCCAATATCACTTCAGCTAGCACCGTAAGCTTATCGCTCACGTTGTTTATAGGTAGTGATTCACTGATGTCGCTGGCGGCTATGCGAAGCTGTTGGCAAAGTTTGAACTGCCTCCATCCATCCATAAGCATTTCAACATCGTCTTGTTCAATACGAAGCATGATTTCACGCAGTTCCAACTGATATTCCTTTTTGCTGGTATGGATATCGGTATTTTGCTGACCTAGGTATAACGGCGTGAGTAGTTCGTCTAATAGTAATGGAAAGCGCTTAATTTCTTGAGCTATCCAGTCGCTTCGTTCACATAGCCTTACTAACTGTTTTAATACATCCGGATTTTCAAGTAGTAAGTCAAGGTAAGTGGTTCGGCCAGTAATCGCTTCTATAACACCAAGTAAACGGTCGAGTACTTGTGGGATGTAGTTTGGATGTTGGTTGATGAGCACATACAAAATTTCGGGAAGCAATTTATTTAACGTGTCTTCACCTTTTTGGCCTATGCGATAATTGCGTTGCTTATCCTTGAAGGCGACAAGAATAGAATATATGCCTTTAATATCGCTGGCAGACAGGTATTCGCCAAAGGTTTCAGTAAACTCATCCTCTTGCAATGCAAGACGCCACGCATCTTGGCAGGCAGTGAAAAGCTGGTCTTCTTCTGAGTGCGTGTCATGAGACTCTTCTACTAACTCGTTGAAATGGGCATGAATACGCGCCATTACAGTATCTAAATGCACTAAAAATTCACTGTAAGAATCAAAACCCATGACTTCAATAAGCGCAGCTTGTAGCCAAGGTAACTCAGGAAGAGTCTGGGTCTGGCGATCTTGTGCTTGTTGAAGCGTGTGTTCTACTTTTCTTAGGAATAGATAGTCACTTTTTAGCTGTTGCGTTACATCGCGTTCGACTATATCGAGTTCAGTTAATGCGTCTAACGTGTGAAGTAACGACTTACTTTGTAATGCTGGCTCTCGTCCTCCGTGAATCAACTGAAAACTTTGGGCAAAAAACTCCACTTCACGAATGCCACCTGCGCCGAGTTTTATATTGTTACTCAGTCTGCGTCTGCGTATTTCTGTGGCGATCAGCTTTTTCATGTTACGAAGGGCATCTAATGTGGTGAAGTCTAAGTAACGACGGAAGGTAAACGGGTGCAAAATACTCTTTAACCATTTCACATCTTGCGAATTATCATCGTTAATCACCCGCGCTTTTACCATGGCAAAGCGCTCCCAGTGTCGACCTTGGTCTTGATAATAATCTTCAAGTGCCGCGAAATGCATCACAAGGGGGCCAGAATCGCCGAAGGGGCGTAAACGCATGTCAACGCGGTAGACTTGACCGTCATTAGTCACTTTGTTCAATGCTTGAATAAGTTTTTGCGCAAGTTTGGTAAAAAACTGCTGATGCTCTACGCTTTTTCGACCACCTTGGGTTTCGCCTTTTTCCGGGTACGTAAAAATTAAATCGATATCAGAAGAAAAGTTGAGTTCCTTTCCTCCTAATTTCCCCATACCCAAGATATACATGTGCATGTCTTGGTTCTGGCTTTGCGGTTTTCCATAGCGCGCAGCTAAATGTTGATAAAGCCAGTGGTACGCACCGTTAATAAGTACATCAGCTAATGCTGAAACCTGCATAAGTGATATTTCGATGGGTTGCTTGTTCAAAACGTCGAGGAAAGTAATCCGCGCCATCTCTTTATTTCTAAATTCCCTCAACACTTGCAGTAAGTCATCTTCGCTAGCAACGGTGTGCAATTCATTGTCTAGGTTTGCGAGATAGTCAGATGACATGGTATTGCCAAGAGATTGAAGCGTTTCACTTTTCTCAAGGGGTTGATAATGCTCAACGATGCGAGAAACAAATGAAGGGTTTTGAATCAATGTTTCAGCCAAGAAAGAGGAACGCGTGAAGGAGAGCATTAGTGTTTCACAATGAGCCTCAATTACGGCTTTGTCACTTTCGCTAATTGCTGGCGCTGTTAACAACTGCTGCCAAAATTTTTCGGCAAGTTCTACGTTTGTCATGCTATTTTCGTTGTCTGTTGGCATAATGCTCGCGTCTTATGAGATATCACTCGTGTTTTACGGTTGAATACTCACAATTGCCATTGCAAGTACTCAAAACAAGGTCTGCTAAGTGCGCTAACGTGCAGCTCTGCATTCAATGTGGTTAAGTGCCTGCTAACCCAGGGTGTGATCTACAGGTCATTTAGCCCAAACTAAAATAAATCTGAACAAGTTCGATGTCATCGTTGTACAAGTTTGTATTAGATGAACGCTATTCAATTAGCCATCACTGATTTTTCGAAACTACATCAAAAACTAATCAGAAGAACTTTGTGTGTTCAAGGAGCAAAGATAACGTGGAAGCCTTAGTAAAACTAGTACCTCTAACGCAAGAACTGCTGATATATCTCGCTATGGATGTCGCAATTGCGTTAGTACTGCTAATGATTATGAAGTGGCTGACAGGCGCATTTAGGAAATACTCGGTAACAGAAGAACTAGGTGTTAAAGATAACTTCGCATTTGGGATAAGCATTGCGGGAGGCATGCTGTCGTTGTGCATAGTATTGAGCTCGGTTGTTGGCCGTCATATTGGCGTGGGTTATAAAGAAGCGGCGATTGGAATGGTAACTTTCGGCATTGTGGGCATTATATTGGTGAAGTTCGGGCGCTTCGCTCACGATAAACTAGTACTTAATAAAGTTGATACTCACGCGATGATTGCCGAAAGGAGTGTGAGCGTGGCGCTGGTTGATGCGGCTAGTTTGGTGGCAAGCGCAATTGTTTTACGCAATATTATGGTGTGGGTTGATGGCAGCGACATAAACGCAATCATTGCTATTGTGACCGGCTTTACCGTAGTTCTGACCATGTTGCTTGTTATGACGCGCATTTTAGAGTTTAGATATGCAAGAGATAATCAAAACGACTCATTTCAAGGGGCGCTAGAGAAGGGGCAGTTAGCACTCGCTATCGAGCACACTGGTAATTTACTTGGAACTGCTATGATTGTGTCGGCTGCGAAGAATTTACTCATTTATAACCCATCAGGCTACGTGAGCAATATAACAGGTTGGCTGATTGTTAGTGTTGGCTTAGCAATCGCACTACATATTTTGGTACTAGCGAGCAAAAAAATTATTTTATTTGGCATGAATTTCCGGCAGGAAGTCGACCAACAGCATAACGTTGGTGTAGCTGCACTTGGGTTTACACTTAGCATAGGAAACGCCATGATCATTAACGGTGTTTTAGGCGGGTAGGGGAATACTCTTTTCTGGATAACGAACCTAACGCAACCCAATGTCTTAATCTTCAAATTGGGTTTTCATACACATTAGCTCATTGAGTTGCCCTTTACGAATAATCCCGTTTTTTTGAGGGCGGCTCATTCTCTTTACCTCATATTCAAGCTTTGAGGCATGTGACTTGTCAGTCATTTCGAATATGGCTTTAAAGGTCAGTGGTGCCTTACCTTTTAAGGCCTTGGCGCCCCCTTTTAACTCTCCTCGGTGTTGCGCTATGCGGCGCTTGGGGTTAGTGGTAATTCCTGTGTAGAGTTGGCCAAGCTTATTTTCAACTAAGTAGAGATACCACGTAGCTTTTGTACTTCCCTGGTGGGTATTGCCTGCGTTGGCTGGTATACTTTGTGCCAATGTAATTCAATGTACAGAAATTTCTCGTAGCTTTATATTAGCAGAATTAACTAGTGCTTGTTGACCTTTGCTGTACAACATAGATCAACCAGCCCTTAGGACTCGGCGTGAATATATTACTTCGATAATCGCGCGATGTTGGTTACCATAATATACGAGAATAAGCGCGCTGTTTCGAATTCACGTGTTCGCACTCATGTTTTCGAACGCACATTTTTAATGGAAAAACGGTAAATTGCATGTACGAAAGTTATTATGGACTTAACTCGAAACCGTTTCAGTTAACCCCAGATCCAGAATTTTTCTTCGCAAGTAAATGGCACAAACGCGCCATGTCTTATCTACAGTATGGACTTTCTCAAGCTGAAGGGTTCATTGTTATTACCGGCGGAATTGGAACCGGGAAAACTACCGTAGCAAACAGCTTGCTTGAAGAAATTGAAGACGACATTGCGGCAGCTCAAATAGTTACGCCAAAGCTGTCGCCAGACGAACTGGTAAAAATGGTTGCGTCTAAATTTGATATCCCCACGGAAGGTCGCTCAAAAGCCGATATTTTAAAAGCGCTTGAAATTTTCTTATACGATCTAAACAAAGCAGGTCGCCGCGCCTTACTATTGGTTGATGAAGCGCAAAACCTTCCGTTAGAGACCATTGAAGAACTAAGAATGCTGAGTAACTTTCAGCTGAACGGCAAACCGTTGATTCAAAGCTTTTTGCTGGGGCAAGAAGAACTGCAGCCTATTCTACGCGCACCGAATATGGAGCAATTTAGGCAACGTATTGTGGCGTCTTGCCATCTCGCTCCGCTTTCATTGGAAGAGTGCAAAGAATACATTGAGTACCGATTGCACCACGCGGGATGGAACGGGTCTGCACTGTTTAATGACGAAGCGTTAGAACGCATTCACATGTTCTCTCGCGGTATTCCTCGTAAAATTAATACCCTAATGGACAGGGTAATGCTTTATGGCTTTTTAGAAGAACTAGAGAACTTTGACGCGGATGCGGTAAACGAAGTAATTGAAGAAGTAAAAGCAGAGATGTTCGAGCCTGATAAAACGGGCGCGGAAGTGACGGAGCATATGGGCTTTGCTGACCACCCTGAAAGCCAAACTATCATGACACCTAAAGGCAATGTTATTCGCGACACCAAATACTACTTAGATATGTTAGCTGAATTGGTTGATGCTTTAGATGACGCCATTTCACAAAAAGTGAAAATGACGCAATACGTCGATAAACTTATGAAAAAGAAGTTCAAAACGTATGTCCGACTTAAGAGTGATGATAAGAAAGAGTGATGATAATAAAGAGTCATACTTTCTTTGTAGCCACCATCATTTGATAAACAAAAAAAGCGCCATTTTACTAACGTAAAATCGGGCGCTTTTTTGGAGTTTAGGTTACTAGTACTGCCTACAAACTGCAGCCAGTATATTGAAAAAATTCAGTGAATTAGTCATAGGTGTAGGTAATAGAGGCGCTTAAGCGTCTGTCAGTATAGTTGTTACCAAACTGAGATATGCCTGTATTCAAATCTCCCTCTTGCTTAAGGTACCTAGCATCAATACTTGCTTTTAAACGGCGACCGAACTCTCTTTCTAAACCTATGGATGCATTCCAGTTGTCGCTTTCGCCTCTAAATACGTCTTCTGAACCCTGACCCGTGATATTGGCGTAGTTAATACTGCTAGTTATGTTGGTATAGCTACCAATTTTATAGGCTACGTTTGTACCGAATGAGTAGGTGCGTCTTAGTCTATCTTCGTCTAAGTAATCATCTTCGGCATATCTCCAAGAAAAAGCGAGGGTAATTCTAGAAAAGTCATAACCTGCTTGAAAATTTGCACTTTTTCGCAGAATGATGTTGTCGTCAAACTCTAGATTTTGAGAAGTAAGCTGCACCAATTGCTCTCCCGCGGAGGGTGTATAACTTAAGCTATTGGGCTGAAAACAGTCAGCAATGGATGTCGATGAAGCTGGGCAAATAAATACGCCTAAGTTCTCTGGATCAGCTAACAAGCGAGAAGTGTTTGTAACGTCTTCCGAATAGCTGAACGAGGTTCGTAAGTATTTGGAATTGTAGCTAATATTCGCTGATGCCGATTCACCATAAAAACGACGCCCGTATGTAGCCGCAATGCGAGTACGGGTACTCAAAGCCCATTGCATATCAACACCTACGAATGTTTCACCGTCGTCATCCTCTATATCGGAATCACTTTTATTTGCCGTAATTGAGATATAACGATTTTCAGCTTGTCGATAGGTCAAGCCCGCGCCATATGAATTAAACTCTCTGACTAAACTACCCGTGTCATTTCTGTCAGAGATCTGGTTGGCTTCGTGCCTTGAAGTTAAACGAATGGCCCAGTTGCCATAAATTCGAGTGTCTATATAACCATTAGCGGTTCTCGACTCAAAGTCGCCTGCACTTGCTTGACCTCTCTCAGTATTCTGATAAGTACCTGTAACTGACCAGATGAAATACTTGGCTTCATCGCCGTTGAGTAAAGTACCTGAGAGTTGATAACTGTCATTGTCAAGCGCATTGTTGTTAGTCAATGAGCGCTCCGATGCTGTATCTGAGTATGAGGCTGTGCCTTGTCCTCTTACCCAGTCACCTTGATCTAAAGTGAGCGTAGAAGATAGTCGATTCGAGCGAGTTTTTGCCAAACTGTCGGAGTTTGCAATAAAGTCACTTATCAAAAAGTTTGCTGAATTAGTGTTTTGGTAATTCAAAGCCCCAGCCGCTTGAAAGGACAGTAGATTTTCAAAAGGTACCCATTGCGCTGAATAGCTGTACTCTGCGTAATCTTGGCGCTGGCTCGCATCGTCGTTATCGCGCTCAAGATGGGTGTAGGTACCAGACCACAACCCTTGAAATGTTCTTGTTTGATAAGTTGCGTTTACTTTTGGCGCCACAGTCACTGTTGTTAGTGAACGGTTGCCATTTTCCTCAGTATCGACACTTTGATAGATTGTTTCAGCTGTGGCAATAGCATTAACGTTAAGCTTTGCAAAAGCCGGTAGACTGGTTGCAACGGCTGCGGCAACAAGTGTCAGCTTTATTATTCTACTTTTAGGCATTGTATCGCGCCTATTCGCTGCGCTCTGAGTAATAATACCCATAATATCCGCTTCCATCGGTGTCGTTATGTACAGACTTGTTCACTACAAATCCTATGGCCATTTCTGGGTTCAATCGCTCCACAGACATTTTAATATCGCCTATTTTTGCTTTGCCCTCTTCAACGACAACAACCGCTTGTCCTGCAAAATTAGCGAGAATAGCACTCTCGTTTATACCAATGAGAGGAGGCGTATCAAAAATAACTATTCGATCTGGGTATCTGTTAGCAAATTCATTCACAGTGTCATGCATTTTTTGACTTGCTAGCAATTCGGTAGATAAATGGTGCGACTTTCCTGCAGGAATAATTTTCAGCTTATCGATGTTGGTTGGGTACAGCACATCTGAAATATCGTCAACGTCCCCGGTCAAGTATTCCATCAGCCCTTTACGACGCTCTAACCCTAAAGTATTTAATACGTTAGGCTTAAGTACATCAGCATCCACTAGCAGTACGGTTTTATCCTGCTCTGATGCGATACTCATTGCCAGGTTGGTTGCAGTGAATGTCTTCCCTTCAGAAGGGCGACTACTGGTAACCATAATAATGTTCGGGTTGTGAAGGGTTTTCGCTAATGAACCAAAAGCATTTGCTAAAAGCTTACGCTTTATTTCTCGGTACTCTTCATTAATTTGTTTTCTCTCACCGTTAAGCGAAATATGCCCATTCTTATCGAGGCGGGCAAAATCAATAACAAATTCGTCGAGTGGAGATTTCTTATTGATAAATTCCTTTTCATCAGCAACAATTTTTTCAGCAGGAAGCTCCGCGGGTGCAGGTTTGTCAATTGATACCTTCGACTCTTCAGGCACGTTTGAATGATTAGCGTCTTCAAGCTTTTCTGTAGACGAATTATTTTGACTTGCTGCTTTCGCTTCTTTTTGTTTTTGAAGTGCTTTCTCAATTGTATTTTTCATTAAAGAAGCCCTCCAAATAAATCTATATTCATAATTTCAGCCGCAACTAATGCGCCATACATTGCCAAAATAGTGCCGCTCGAGAATAAAAACACGATAAGTCGAGTTCTGTTAGTTTTGTTAATTTGCTCAATGTTTAAATGGGTAACTGTGCCCCAAATTGGATAATCTGACACATTGAGCAACTGCTTAGGTCGTATTAAGATTGGATTAAGTTGGCTAATTAGAAATGCGATAGCAATTCCAGAGCCAAATCCTATTACGAGCACCGCGGTATAAAAAATAAGGCGATTAGGGCCTGATGGGCGTTTAGGCAATAACGGAGGCTCTATTATTCTAAATTGAAGGTCTTCTGCTGATACATCAGCTCTTCGAGATAAATCAGCTGATTCACGGCGAGAAAGCAATTCTTCGTATTTCTGTTTGGTCACACCGTATTCACGGTTCAAAGAAGAGGACTCTGCTTCAATTTGAGGAATTAAGTCTACCTTGCTTTCTAGTTCAGCAATCTTCCGCAATAAATCTGATTCTTTAACTTGAAACGAAGCTATTTGACTTTCTAAACGGCTTGCTTCTAGTTTAATTTCTCGGTTAAGTTCTGACAGTGGTTGACTGTTATCGCCCTCGTCAGCGTTAAGAAACGCCTCTATCTCTTTGTCCCTATAACCTTCTAAACTTTCTAGCAGTGCCTTAGTTTCAACTACATCGGGATGCAAATCCGTGAAGCGCAGCGTAAGTCTGTCGAGTTCTTCCTCTAGAGCACGTATCCGTTCATCATAGCGAGTACGAAGCACCGGTTCGTCTTGGTTGGTTACGCCGAAGCTGTCGTTGCGTTTTACACCGCTAATTTGTTTCTTGAGCGTTTCTGCCTGCTGTTGTGTTTGTTTTATTTGCAGGCGAGTCGCTTCAAGCTCGTTGTTCAGGCTCTGTAGGCTTGAATAGTAGGAGCCGGCGAGTGGCAATATATCATTGTATTGGCGTTTAAAATTAGCTAAGCGCTGCTCAGCTTCAGAAAGGCGTGACTCATATTCGGCAATTTGTTCGTCTAAAAAGCGACCTGCAGTGTCGGTATCTTTTCGATTGTTACCTAAAGAACCCTCAACGAATAAATCTAAGGTTTCTTGAACCACCCTCTGAGCTACGGTGGGCTCTTTATTGGAAAACGAAATGTTATAAATGTTATCTCGTCCAGTCGAAGATAGCGCTATTTCTTTCGAAAGTGATGTTACAAGAGATTCAAATTCATCTTCTGTATTCGTTGTGATATCAAGGTCGCTCTCTCTGGCTATTTTCTCTACATTACTTCTGCTAAGTAAGGTTTTAGCCATCATCTGTATCTCTTGATCAGGATTCGTCTGTATCGCTAGCCCGCGAAGTAACGGCTGTAATACCGAGCGAGTGTCCACGAATACCTGCGCTTTCGAAGAATAAACATCGGGAAGACTGGCAACATATAAAAAGCCAATTGGGCATATGAGCCAAGAAAAAATAATTACGTAACGCTTTTTAATCCAAACTCCTTTCACATAGTCAAGAATTTGGGTTAGCGTTTGCTGTAAGTCCTGCATTTTATTATTTGTTCCGTTTACTGCTTAATAACTAGAACCAAGCTTCTGGGATAATCACGATATCACCAGGCAACATATCAACGTTTTCTGAGATATCGCCATCTCTAATCAGATCATCTATATTAATTTCGAAGGTCTTTTGCTTACCGTTCACAACCCTCACGAGCTTTGCATTGTTTCCATCTGCAAACTCAGTAAGCCCGCCAACGGCTATCATTAAGTCAAGCAGTGTCATGTGCTCAGAATAACTTACCGCGCTGGGGTTTGTGGCTTCACCAATAACGCGTACCTGTTCACTCAAAGGACCTGTGAAGTTATTCACGCTTACTGTAACTCTTGGGTTGTTTATGTAAGTAGAAAGTTGCTCTTCAATCTCTCTGGCAAGCATCGTAGGCGTGCGACCTGCTACATCAATGTCTTCAACCAATGAGGTAGTAACCTTGCCATCGGGTCGAACAATGAAATTGCCCGACACTTCTGGGTTACGCCACACAAAAATAGTTAACGAATCACCCGGACCTATCAGGTACTGGTAATCATTTACGTCGGTAGTTAGAGAAGGTCGTGTGGTTGCCTCGGGCAATGCCGTTGTATTACTACAACCATTAAGACCAAAAAATAAAATGGGGGCACAGCATGTCATTAGCGTTCTAAAGCGGAACATAAGAGATCATCCTACACTCATTATGGTTAATATATGACTTTTGTCGTTTACCCTACGGGAAATGTCACTATAATGCCAACATCAATTGTAGTCTATTGGAATAAATCCCTTTATGATGGGAAAAACGCCGCAGTTTTAGGGGGCCAGGGGTGGCAGTAAACAAGCGCAATCAGAATAAACGCTCAAATATACTAGTAATTACAGAAGCGTTGCTCATAGCTTACATGGGCTATATTTCTCATTTTATTCTCACGCAGATCGGAATGTCGCCTAACGTTTCCGTTGAAAAACTCGTAATCAACGTGGGAATGCTCACTGTTTCTATATTGCTTTGTTCATTGTCAGTCGGCTTATATGAAGCCAAATTGCGGGAAACTTTTCGCGGAATTATTCGCCGAATTTTTGTAAGCGTGGGTCTTAGCTATTTTCTAGTAGAAGTATTGAGCCGTGCTTTTTTCGACGATTTAGTCATGGACTCTTATTTCTTACCTGCCTCGGTATGCTCAATAATTATTACTCTAGTCGTTTTTAGGTATTTCACAAATAGGTTAGGCCTACTGGGCCTTGGAAAAGTTCGCATTTTGGTACTGGGAGCAGGGGAAAGAGCTTCAATCATTGAAAAGCGTATGCGCAGAGATGTAGATAGAATTGGTTTTGAGCTTATCGGGTTCATCCCAATTCCTGGAGACAATCGCGAAGACGGAATTCGAAAAGAGAAGATTATTCATCTTAAAATAGACGAGAGTTTTCAGCAATTCATTGTAGATAATGAAATTGAAGAAATCGTTATTGCTTGTGATCAAAGAAGAGGCACTTTACCCGTAGAAGTACTTTTTGACTGCAGGCTGAGAGGAATTGAAGTTACCGAGCTTTTAGATTTTATGGAGCGAGAAACGGGACAAATTGTAGTAAATTTGATGTACCCTAGCTGGGTTATTTACTCAAACGGTTTTCAAAGCCAGAACTACTTACGAGATGCGTTAGACTATACGCTTAATGCGATATTAGCATTTTTCATATTTCTCTTTGTCTGGCCAATAATGCTTACAACAGCATTAATAATTTATCTAGATGACGGCAGAAGAACGGGCGTGTCGGTCTTTTACAAACAAGAACGGGTTGGATTGAACGGTAAGCTTTTCAAGATCATTAAATTTAGAAGTATGCGACCTGACGCGGAGAAAGATGGAGCTAAGTGGGCGAGCAAAAATGATGATCGTGTAACCCGCATTGGCCACTTCATTAGAAAATACCGTGTTGACGAATTACCACAGCTTTTAAATGTGTTTAAAGGTGAAATGGCGTTTATCGGGCCTCGTCCAGAGAGACCGCAGTTTGTTGAGCAGCTTGTACGCGAAGTGCCGTATTACAATCAGCGTCATAACGTTAAACCAGGTTTAGCTGGCTGGGCGCAGCTCAATTACCCTTATGGCGCCAGCGTAGAAGACTCTATGGAAAAGCTTAAGTTCGATCTTTATTACGTAAAACACCAAAGTTTGCTGTTAGATATTTTGATACTTATCCGTACTGTTGAAATTGTACTGTTTGGCAAAGGACGATAATTATGAAATTAGATAATCGTCTTAATGCTATGACAGTAGATGTGGAAGACTATTTTCAAGTTTCTGCCTTCGAAGGAGTAGTTGATAAGAAAGATTGGGATAGTATTAGTCTTCGTGTTGGCGACAACACTAACCGCCTAATAGATTTGTTTGCTGCTAATAATGTTAAATCGACATTTTTTACTCTTGGCTGGGTGGCGCAGCGCTGTCCAGATGTAATAAAGAGAATAGTAAGCGAAGGTCATGAGCTGGCGAGTCATGGATTAGCGCATCAACGCGCAACCACAATGACCGAGCAAGAGCTTTACGATGATATTAAGCAAAGTAAAGATATTCTTGAAGATATAGGCGGTGTGGGTTTAAAAGGCTATAGAGCGCCGAGTTTTTCTATTAACGATTCGAACACATGGGCTTATGATATTTTAAAAGATCTTGGCTTCGTTTATTCGTCTAGTACTTATCCAATCAACCACGATATCTATGGTGTTCCAGAATGGCCGCGCTTCAAGTACGAGCGTGACAATGGCCTGATAGAGATTCCGATTCCAACAGTTCGCAAGAAAGGAACTAACATTGGAATTGGTGGTGGTGGCTATTTCCGCCTTTATCCTTATTGGTTATCTAAACGCCGTATCACTGAGTTCATGCAATCTGAAAGTGCTCCATACAGCTTCTATTTTCATCCTTGGGAAATAGATGCAGAGCAACCGAAGTTTTCAGCCGCGCCCTGGAAATCTAAGGTTCGTCACTATATCAATCTGTCAAAAATGGAAGGGAAGGTAGATAAACTGCTTAAAGACTTCAATTGGGTAAGCATGTGCGATGCTTACGACATAAAGTAAGCCTTTAAAATTTATAAGAATAAAAGGGCAGGGAATTGCAGATGAACGATGACGAAACGCAAGATGAGATGAAGCAAAGCTTAGCGTGTTTTTCTTTTGCCAATAATAAACTGTTTTATATTTCAAGCCTTGCTTTGTTTGGTTTGTGGTTAGTATTTTGCTGGCAGGGGCTTACTACCGTAGTTGAAATTTGGTACGGAAACGAGATCTTTAATCATGGCTTTTTTATTGTACCGGGTGCTTTTTACCTTATTTACTTAAAGCGCTTCGAGTTAGTAAGTAAACCCATACAAACAAGTTCGCTAGCGCTTATCGTTATAATTCCTGCATTGTTGCTTTACGTTATTGGAGTTGCTGGAGATATTCAATTGTTTCTCCACGCTGCAACTTTTACTCTTCTTCCGGCACTTATTTGGCTAATAATTGGTTCGGCAGCAGCTAAAACAATTCTATTCCCGCTAGTATTCATGCTGTTTAGTATTCCTGTGGGCGAGCAACTTATTCCCTATCTTCAGGAAATTGCGGCTGATGGTTCTGTAGCGCTATTGCGCTTAACGGGAGTGCCGCTTTTTAGAAGTGGCTTGTATATAGAAATACCGCAAGGACGTTTTTTGGTAGCCGAGGCCTGTTCTGGCGTAAGCTTCTTCATTGCTAGTTTTGTTATAGGTAGTTTGTATGCTTACCTGAATTTGGTTTCAGTGAAGCGCAGAGCTGCATTTGTCATTATTTCCCTAATTTTCCCCATATTAGCTAATATTATACGTGTGTATGGCACTATTCTTATCGCGTATTGGACCGACATGGAACACGCCGCAGGGGCCGACCACCTTATTTATGGTTGGTTCTTCTTTGCGTTTGTAATTTTGTGTTTGTTGGGTATTGGAGAGTTGTTGAGGCAACAAATTGAAGAGGGAGTTGTCGCAGAAAAGGACGGCGTGCCGAGGAATGTGAATATTTTCACAATTGCTGTCTCTGTCATTGCGATTGTCTTCTCTTTTGTATGGCAAAACGCTATTTTAAGTGAAGATACCCCGATGAACCTGCCAAGCTCTACTTTGCCTTCTAGTATGAATGATGAGATTTGCTCAAGAATAAGTTGGGAGCCCATCATTGTTAAACCGGATGCGCTTGAAGAAGCTTATATTCAAGGTTTCGATTGCAACGTAAAAGCGTACACTGCTTGGTTTAGTGAAAAAGACAACGAACTGGTAAGTGACCTGCATAGGTTATTTGACCCGGAACGCTTTTCGCTTGAAGGTGCAGAGCAGATTGAAGTGAAAAACCTTACATTTACTGTTTACCATATTGTTTCCACTCAGGGGGAAAGATTGAGTGTGGTTAGGTGGTATCGAATTGATGGCAAAAACTATGTCAGTACTATAAAAGCGAAGATTCATCAGTTAAAGAACAAACTTGGTAATCAGCACAGAGGTGGACGAATGTGGGTACTCGGTATCGACGATGCTGACTTGGAAAATATTAGTAGCGTATTAGAAAAAATAGTTGGGCAGTAGTTATGATCTTAGCTTTTGCTAGACGCTGACTAGATGGAGTTTTATGTAATATGACAGCTAGTTCCACCTTTTCAACAAGCGTGTTTTCTTCCGCCTTTTCGATATTGCTACTCATTTTTGTTACGGCAGGCGTTTTTACTTTTCCTGCATATAGTATTGTTTTAGTGGTCGCTATTGTGAGCTACTTAGTTGCATTACGGTTTATGCCATTTTTATGGCTTTACGTGCTTCTTTTTATCACGCTAGCTATTAATCTTGCGCCATGGACCGGTCGATATATTGTTGACGAGCTAGACATATTTGTCGCGGTAACAGGTGCATTCTTTCTCTTTCAGCTAAAACCCAAGTACAAGGTTTCCAAACAGTTTTATATTGCAACTGTGTTGGTTGTTTTTTGCTTTGCAACGTCTTTCGACACTTCTTGGTTTAATGTTTTTTCGCCAGTTTACGCTAACTTCTATGTTACGCCCTTGAACGGTTTTATCATTTTTAAGGGGCTACTTTGGGCGCTTCTTTTGTCGTGGATTTTCAATCAACAACGAGTTGAGTCAGAAAAAGAAGCATATAAGCACTTATTCTTGGCAAGTATAGTGGGAGGCTTAACACTATTCGTAGTAATAATGTGGGAGAAGCAGGTACTTGTAACACTTTTCTCTACCACAGATATTTACACCAAAGTTAATACTTTTTTCAACTTGAGCTCAGCTTATCGCACAACAGGTATCATAAGCGGTATGCACACAGGAGGAGAGAGTATTGATGGTATGTATTTGTTTCTACTTCCTCTTACTGTCGGGGCTTGTTTTTTCTTCAAACGCTACTGGCTAAGGTTTATCGCGTTAGCTGCTGTGGTAGGCGTTATGTATGGCGTTTTAATGGGGTTTACGCGTGCGACTTATGGTGCAAGCTTTATTGCCATCACAATATTATGCTTGATGTGTTTTATACAGAGGTTTCGAGAAAAAGCGCAGCTTGAGCAGCAAGCCAAAGGTTACACCAGCGCAACGAATTCCTTGTTGATGTTCGCAATTGGGAATGCCATTGCTTTTTCTCTTTTGTTTTACTCTGTTTACACGCTTCATCAGTATGCAGGTTACTATGCGGAGCTATCTGCTGGCCTAATGTATTCGCTATCTATTTTCATGGGTAGCAATCGAAAAGTGCCTCTGGTCGTGAGAGTAGCAATTGTAGGAATTGGGCTGTTTTTTTCTTTTTCATAAACATTGACAGCCTCGAAAATAGTCAATGGGTTGATGCGGGAAATGTGTCTAGTTCAAATGTTCATAGCGCTATCGGTGGGTGTGTAGTTGCTTTTGTTTGTTTTTTTATTTAGCGTTAAAACGTTCAGTGCATGTTGGAAGAATTGGAACACAAACCATAGTGCTCGTGCTTGTAAGTATACTTCTGGCTGCCGCATTTTCCGGCGCAAGAATAAATATTCGAGCAGAAACTAGCGAGCGTGACTTAGATACTCGGTTGTCACACTGGCAAAGTATAATTGAAAGTGGAAACTGGAATGGATTAAACATATTCTTTGGTCATGGTTTGGGAAGCATGCCTGCAAACTATGCCCTCTCGGGCGCTGCTAAGCTCGAAAAAATAGGTACTTTTGCCATTGATAAAGATAAGAGCATACTAAAGATTGTTCCCGGTTCAGATTTAATGCTTACTCAACGCTTAGAAGCCGATTCGCAAGGTGCTTATCTGTTAGAAATATCTTATCAGGCGAATGAAGAAGTAAATATTGAGGTAGGTTTATGCCGTCGAAATATGATTATTTTCGAGTTTTGGGCGCATGGTTGTGGGAATATCGAGAGAAGAGCATTACCTATCACAGTAGAGAGCGAAAGCCGCAGATTTATTGTTGGATTAACAGCAACTAAGGATGGCTTATATTCTTTGCCCGCAGCACTCACCATTAAAACAACAACGGGGAGTGCTCCACTTAGCATTGAGTCTATCTCTTTACTAAACACATATGGGCAGGAATTACTGCGTAATGGAAATTTCTCTGAAGGACTCGATTTCTGGTTTTACTATTATGATTTTGAGCATTTAGCATGGCATATTAAAAATCTTTATCTAAGTTTTGCTTATCAGTTTGGTGTCGTTGGATCCTTGTTGATTTTTGCACTTATCACTGCAGCATTTATTGGGTTTTACAAATCTGAACAACTGCTAAGTTTACCATGCGCGATGTTTACTGCTTTTTTAGCAGGCCAATTCGCGTTTGGCATATTCGGTGACCCAACCGACTCGGCTCGAACAGGAATGTGGTTCTTCTTTATGCTGTTTGGTGCAATGGGGCCTGCAACGTCACTGGCCAGGCGGGAGAGTCAGGTCAATGTCTAATGCCAATCGCGTAGTCAACAGTGCATTTTTTTCGGTTGCGGCTAAGCTGCTGGGTAAAACGCTCGGCTTAATCAGCACCTTTGTTGTTGCGCGTATTCTAGCACCAGAAGACTTTGGCTTTGTTGCTATTGTAAGCATGACTTTGTACTTGTTTGATATTCTTTCTCATGCAGCAAGTGAGCAATACATCATACAAAAAAGTACCGTTACACATTTGGATTTACATACGGCATGGTCGCTAAACTTGTTGCTAAAAGTAGCTATTGCACTCGGTATTGTTATAAGCGCGCCGTTTATAGCAGGCTTTTTTGATGCTGTTCATTTAACTGACGCCATTAGGATGAGTGCAGCTATTCTTCCACTACACGCATTAAAAAGCCATAAATTCATGCTGTTAAAACGGCAGTTGCGTTTTAAACCATTATTTTGGCTCTCATTGTTGGAAAGGCTGTTAGCCTTGCCAGTTTTAATTTCACTTGCGATTCTTTTAGGTAACTACTGGGCATTTCTGGCTACCGATTTGTTAGTTGCACTATTTGGTTTTGTGTTGTCGTTTGTTGTGTTAAAAGGCACGCCACACTTTACCCTTAAACACATAAAAAAACAGTGGGTGTTTTCTCAGTGGATGCTAGGAAAGCATTTGCTAGGTTATGCGCGCTCACAAATAGACACCTTTGTTGTAGCCAAATGGTTTAATGTTAGCATGTTGGGTAATTACCATATGGCCCGCGATTTAGCCATGATGCCAGCCCATTACTTGTTAAACCCGGCTATTGAGCCGCTACTAACAGTGTTTAAAAATGACAGAGATAACCAAGCAGAGCTGCTTAATAATGTCGCGTTTTCGTTATTAGTAGTGTTTGCTATCAGCATTCCCTTACTTACTGCCCTAGCGTTTTACGCAAAGCCAATTGTGTATGTGTTACTTGGCGAGAGCTGGCGCCTTGCAGCTGAACTTTTACCCGTGCTGTCTATTCTGTTCTTTTACTGGTGCATTGTTCAGGTACTGGACGCCGCCTTAATTGCGATGGGCAAGGTACAGCTTTTGTTTACATTCGATTTGTTATCTCTTGCCACAGTTGCCCTGGCACTTGCGTGGTCGGTTAACCACGAATATGGTTTAATTCAATTGGCTTGGGCGCGGTCAATTACGGGGCTGGCAATGGCGCTGATATTGCTTGTTTGGCTATATGCTGGCTATTGGCGATTGTTAATGCCTGTAGCGTTACATTGCGTTGTGATAGCAGGGTTTAGTGGTGCCGCTATTGCGCCTGCCTGGTTACTAGCAGGTGAGCCGTTTCCGAACGAGCAAGTCACTCTTTGGCAATACTTTCAATCGGCCATAGAGCTAGTTTTGTTTGGATTGGTGTACACTTTGTTGTTTGCCTTACTCCTCTTTGTTAGTAAGCATTATCATCTGGTTAGGCTAAAAAGATTGGTTTTACAGCATTTGCCCACAAGCTGGCTTAGAACAATAAAATGATACAAAGATTGCTCGTACCTATAATACTATGCTTGCTCAGCTTTATATTATTTGGGTGTGACGCTGCAAGCAAACAAAAAGGTCTAATGCTTAGACCTGAATTAGCCAAAGTGCAGATGTTCCAATTAATAGATCCCAGAGTCGATTGGGCAGATAAAAACAACAACTACATGGTTCAAACATTCGATGCCGAATGGCAAGTTGTGCCTACCGGCTCTATTGAGTTGTACAGCCAAGCCAGGCAAGTTTACTTGTTTGCAAAGGGATACGATATAACTCAAGAGCGGCGTTATTTGCAGGCAATGGTGGCGAGTGCCGATGTAATGCTTGATTCCATGTACAACGATACTAAGATATTTTGGCATTCAAGTATATCGCGAACTAAAGCCGGTGAAAGGGCCGGACCTAAACCGTACAGCACGTCATTCGCTATTTTTGCGATGGCACATGCTTATAGAGTTTCGCAAGACAAGTACTATTTAGATGCCGCTCTTAAAACTTGGATGCTTGACGAGGTTTCGATAGGTTCAACGCTTGCCAGAGCGACGCAGCAGGCTGAGTCAAACCCTGCTATCAACAATACTTGGTCACTCAATCCCCTTATGCATTTATTCGAGGCAGTACTGATCTTGCATGATGCAACGACAAGCCCGAGTGTGTGGCAAGATATAGAATCTATTGCACAGTTTATTGAAGACAGTCTAATGCAAGAACAGGGCTTATTTACTTCATCTAGGCGCGGATTAAGGCTTGGATAGCCATTTTAGAGTCGTAGCAGATCGCCTTTATACTTATGCAATGAAAACAGGTTGGAACGACCAAGTAGGGAGCCTTGCTGCGAGAAGCGATTACGACGGTAAGCTTATTGTTCCAGATCCTGTTTGGTGGGCGCAGGCCGAACTAATGCGTTTGGCGGTCTATTCAGCCAGTAAAAATGATGATTTCGACTACAACGCTAGCATTTTGTCAAAGAGTATGGCCTATGTGGTAAATGAGTATGTAGACCAGTTTAATGGAGGCTGGCTGAATAAGCCGCAAAGCAAACGCTCGCGGAAACAGTTAAACAAGGTTATCGGTTATCATGCTGCTGCTTACAGTGCACTGCAAGATCTCGGAGTCATCGAACGGATGAGTTTATCACCTAATTTTTCATTGTAGTGTGCCGGTTCCCAAAACCATGATAGAGGCTCAACTTGCTTTGCAGTAGGGTAGGGTTCATCGGTTATCCCTTCAATTTTGCCAAAGTCATAAAAATGCTCGCCCAGTTGATTTTTAGCAACAAACGCGTTGATATCTGTTTTCCACATAGTTAGATCATCGTTAAGCTCAGCCTCATCGATTATCTGATAAAAGGAGTCATGTAAAGGGTTAACAAACAATGTTAACTTAATTGAGTTAGCTTTTGTGTAGTCGATGATGGCCTGTAATGCTCTGAAGTTGACATTAGCCTCAAAAGAAACAGGCTCGTATGCTTTGTTGTGTAAGATATCTTTAAGCATACTTTTTGTATGTTCGAAGATTCTGTGTGGACCTTCTACTTGTGTACTGTTCGCAAGCTCTAACGCTGGGTTAAATCCTTGTTCAGTTCTATTTGCAGAAGAGTCTCGCTGCAAAAGCAGAGTTTTAATACTACTGGTAGTTACATCGAGTGAGAGTAAGGCCATGTATTTGTCTTTTAACTGATGAAACCAGTAATCTGGGTTGGGTTGCCCATCAATAAAAAATAGCAAGCTGTCCTGCCCGCCATAACTAAAATTGGAGCGTGGCGACCGGCCTTTTTCTTGAATGAAGTCAGTGAAATCCAGGCTCATTATAACTCGTTCTACTTTGTCATTTTGTCGCAGCACATTAAGTGCAAAAGCCACTTGCATTTCTACCGATGCGCCAGGTATTCCCAAATTGTAAGTTGCTGAACTCAAGCAGCGATGTGTTGGGTTAAACCCCATCTCAATGCGAGAATTACCGACTAACAGAGTGTCTATTTTTTGGTTAAGTGGATGGTAGGTTTTTGCCTGCCGTATGTAGTTGCTGATATCTGCTTTAATCGCGTTAATACCCTCTATTCTTGGACTAGTAAAAACAAGATAGGGGTTTATGAAGTAATTAATTGTTGCAACACTTACCAGCAGTATGAGTGTAAAAAACGCGACCAGGGTTACATAGCGATGAATAGTCATAGTAGTTAAAACTGAAAATAGAGAAACTCGGAAATCTGACCCAATGTCAGAATTCCGGTAGCCAATAAACATGCTGTGCCAATACTCCACGAAAGCGAGGGTTTCCACACAGCGTTAAGAGCAGGGTTTTGCATTGGGAACGCACCAGGTTTTTCAAACAGAACACCATTTTGCTTGCTAAACATTTGTGCTGAATTTGGCAGTACGATTGCAATAAACGCCGCTAAAATCACCCAAATTGTATTACCCATCAGTAAACTGCCGCTGCCTTCACCAACTCCAATGCCCAACTCGTTCAATACATGTCTTATCTTACCTAACCTGTAAGCAATTCCAGAGGGAATTGTTGCACCATTTTTGCCTAACATAGCAAGTACGATGTCATTTGCTCGTTGCAGTGAGGGCGCACGAAAATAAACCCATGAGAATACCACTGCGACAAAAGTAATTAACCAGCTAAAAGCAAAATACCCCCGCGACTTAGGTGCCCAGTTTAACGCTTTTAAAACCCATCTCCAGGCATGATTTATTACCAAATAGAAACCATGTAGCATTCCCCAAATAACAAAGGTCCAGCCGGCCCCGTGCCAAAGTCCACCCAGGAGCATGGTTAAAAATAAGTTTCTATAGCGTTGGAATGAGCCGTTTTTATTGCCCCCTAGTGCAATATATAAATAGTCGCGGAGAAAACGGGACAGTGTGATGTGCCAGCGCCGCCAAAACTCTACGATAGAGGTAGACTTGTAAGGCGAGAAAAAATTAACGGGTAGTGTAATGCCAAACAGTCTGGCACAGCCTATGGCCATATCTGAGTAGCCGGAGAAATCGAAATACAACTGGAAGGTATACGCTAACGAAGCGCCCCAAGCTTGGATTAGGTCAACGCTGTCTTGAGTGTCGAATGTAGGGCTCACATACACCGATAAACTGTCGGCGATAACCGTTTTTTTAAAAAAGCCTAATGCAAAGATACTAATGCCAACCGCAAAATTAATCAGCTTTGGTGACAGATTTTCTTTTTGAAAAAACTGCGGCAACATCTCTTTGTGGTGAACAATTGGCCCGGCGATGAGTTGAGGAAAGAAGCACACGAATAATGAATAGTGTAAAAAGTTGTATTCTTTACACTTGTCGTTGTATGCGTCGACCAAATAAGAGATTTGCTGAAAAGTAAAAAACGAAATAGCCAGTGGCAGGATGATTTTTTCTGTATTCCAACCAACATCTAATACCGCATTAACGTTACTGATGAAAAAATTGAAGTACTTGTAATAGCCGAGAAGTCCGAGATTTAATACGACGCCCGCAACTAACCAAGTCTTCTTGCGCGTAGTGCTAGCGATGCCAATTCTTCGACCCAAAAAAAAGTTAACAATGATGGATGCGACGATAAGGACTAGGTAAACAGGGTTCCAATATCCATAAAAATACAGCGAAGCGAATAGCAGAAAGACGAGCGCGATTTCAACTGATAGTCGTTTAGCCAATACATAATACGTTAAAACGGTAATCGGCAAAAATAGGAAAATGAATTCGAATGAATTGAAAAGCATTATTCATTACCCGTCAAAAGTTTATCGTACTGAGTAATGAACTTGTTTACGAAAACATCGAGTGTGAAGTTTTCTTCAACACTGCGCCGAGCATTAACCAGTAACCGATCACGAAGTTCAGTTTCGTCTATTAAACGCACAATATTACTCACCGCTTTTTCAACGTCGCCAACGGCATTGAGTAGTCCTGTTTTATTATCCTCTACTGATTCGGGAATGCCGTCTACATCGGTACTTACTATTGATACTCCTTTTGCCATAGCTTCTAGGATATTCATCGGAAATGCTTCTTTTTTTGATGTGCAAACAAGAAAATGCAAAGCTTCTAAAGCTTCGGCTGGGTTATCGACAAAACCATGAAAAACAAAATGTTCAGTTAACCCTGCATTAGAGATTCTGTCTCTCAATACCTTTTCTCGTCCTGAACCAGTCTCCTCTTTACCAAAGATATCAAAAACACAGTTATGTCCTTTGACAACTAATGCTTTCGCAATCTCAATAAAATCCTCATGGCCTTTTCTTTCTTGAAAATTGCCAACAATGCCAATGTGAAGAGTTCCATTCAATGTTTTTGGTGTGAAAGTAAACTGATTTACATCAATACTATTATGAATAATCTCAATAGGAATATTATTATAGAAATTTTCCAGACCAGTCCTACTAGGTCTCGATATAGACTCGCAACAAAAAACGTGACACTCGGGTTTTTTTAAGTGCTTGAAAAACCACCGCAATGCATCTTCTGAATAGGGAAAGTGATGATGAAATAAAATTTTGACGTTACAAATATAAGCAGCTATCGCTGTAGCCCTGTATGCGACGGGGTCTACCGTATGGATCACATCAATATTATTTTTCTTAAAAAATGACATAAGCTTTAAAGTTGAAGAAAATGTCTTTAAGATGTTATTGACTACTAAATCATTGAACTCAAAGGCATGTGTTGTTACTCCGTAGCGCTTTGATAAAGCACTAAACTCTATATTTTCAGGAGCGTGAAGCAGGTACAAGCCAAATCGTTCTTGTTGTTGTAAACCCTTGAAAAGAGATTCACTAACTCGTTCGCCACCGGCTAACGAACTACTACTATGGACGAAAAGGATATTGATTTTTTTCATTTTTTTATTCTTAGTAGCCACTTAACTGCGCAAACGAAAATCGTTTTGTAGTAAGAAAGGTTCTGTTTGTAATACCTTAGGGCTTTAAAAAAATAGGTAAATGCTTCTTCTTTAAAACCTTTGTTCCAAAATATGCTATAACCTATCCCCCAAAATAGTTCATCAGCAATTTTTTCATTTAGTATTGAGCGTTCTTTTCTTGTAAGGTTTGTAATTGCCTTTGCTGTGTCGATATAGGATTCTATTAGCTGGAGATTTTTGGAAACTCTCTCTGTTATGTCGGCCGTGGGATGTGTATCAGAAATATTTGAGTCGTGAATGTAATATCGAACAGTAACTTTGTTTACATAAGCTAGTTGGAATTCTTTTTTTATCGCGGCTGTTATAAACATTCTGTCTTCACCGATACGATGAGGTGAAATTTTTTAATGAGTTAAACACATCTTTCTTGATAACACTACACTGGAAACACGCTTCAATTCCAAATTCTATTGAGTAGCATGCAGTTCTAATATCATCGAAAATATGGAGAAGGTCATGTTTACGAGTATTCAGTGATAGAAACGGCTTGGGTTTCTGGTGTTCAAAAAAAGAATTGTCAGCAATTGTATTGCGCGTCTCATAGTCCAAGCGAGTTAATGCCGAATACACCCAGTCGATCTGGGGATAAGTGTTGAGGTAACTCACTAATATTGATAAGTGATTTGGAAGCCACTCATCATCACTATCGTAAAATGCTATATAATGACCTGTAGCTTTTTCAACGCCTGCCTGTCTCGCCGCGCCAGGGCCTTTATTTTCTTGTTTAATTACTTCTGTATTTTGACTTATATCTGCTAGTAAGTTTTCTGCAGTTTGGACTGAATTGTCAGATGAACCGTCATCAACAACTATAAGTTCCCAGTTTGTAAGTGTTTGTTGTTTAATGCTTTCGATAGCAAGCGCTAAAAACTTTTCCCTATTATAAACAGGCATCACTATACTTACGAAAAAATTAACCATGTATGTATAGCTCCTTTAAACTCTCTTGATAATGCTTGGTATTGATGGCAGATGCTTTTTCAATGGATGAGAAAGTAGATTCAGAGCATAAATCCAAGTCGGTACTAACACCAAAGCTTCAAATATGATTAAGGTCACATTATTGACGTATCTATTAAAAATGAAGAATGTTAAGTAGCACGCAGATGAGCACCAAATAGCCAGCCATAAAGATTTTCTAATGCTTCTAATACAAAACCAAGGACCGATGCCAATGTTTCGCTTTACAAGTGTATAAAGCATTAAAAACTCTATTACCGCTGAACTAACGAAAGCTGTAGCAATGTTGACATTCTCTAAATCGTTTAAAATTGCTATCAGGATAAAAAGGGAAAGCATAGCGCCGGCTCTTACCCAAAAAAGTACTTTTTCTTTCTTTAAAATGATTAAGGCTGGATTAACCAAGAATGATAGTGATTTGACACTAATCCACACGCCGAGAATTTGTGCGTAAACAACAGATTCAAGCCATTGCTCGCCAAACATAATTAATATAAGGGGTTCGGATAAAATCGTAGCGCAAATCATAGGGGGGAGGATAAACCCAGTGATCATTACATTAGAGTTAATGTAAGTTCGTTTGGGCGACTTACCCTCTCGATAGCTTTTTGAAAAATGTGGCAGCACTACACCTGATATACCGCTGACCAGAGTGTCCCTTACAAAGGTATGAAATCCTAATGCTCTTGAGAAAACCGCCACGAATAATGGGCCGTTAGTTTTGCCAAAAAAAAGGTCCGCAAAAACAGATTCTAATCTGCCAAAGAGGTTAATAAATGAAGTGTAAAAACCAACTTTGGCAATTGAACTAAAACCTGAAAACCTTGGAATCAATTTCATCAAAGAGGGTTTGACAAATAGCGCTATAACGAAGCTTATGAAGGCTGTACTTGTTTGACCAATTGCCAAAGAGAAATAGCTATAACCCAATTCTATACAAAATACTGTAATCAAGAAGCCTATGGCATTGCTTGGCAGTGTTATCAATACGATTTTTTCGAAAGCAAATTCCCTCGATAGCAAAGCAATAATTGTACTTGTAAAAGGTGAAAACAAAAAATTTATCGCAAGAAGTGATATTAAAGTACTAAGTTCCGGCAATTCGTAGTAAGTGGATAGCCATTTGGATAAGACAATGAGTAGAAATGAAAGAGACCAAGAAATTGTTATCGCAAGACCGAGCGAACTTCTAACACGGTTTTCATCAATTTTTGTCTCTCTAATCAAGTATGATGCTGTTCCTAATAACTTTATTTCAAGTGCAAACACCATAATTGAAGATGCGATTGCAAATACACCTAGCTCTGTTGGTGTAAGTAAGCGAGCATAAACAACTACAGATACAAAGCTAATTATCTTATTTATTACTTCCGATGCACTTGATATATATAAAGATCGTTTAACTATATTCAAACTTATAAACCTAGATTGAAAGATGTGCTGTTAGAAAAGTGAAAAGTCGCTTTTAATTTTTTCAGTACAGGGTTTGACATTCAGAAGTGACAAAAAAAACTGCCAATATTCTCGTCTTTTAAGATGAGGACGCATAAACATGTTAAAAATACCCTGTGACTGGCTATGCGCATTAATATTCCCAATCCGATACAACGCGCCAAAAAAAGGAAGAGGCTTTAAACTACATTTTGAGTTCTTTAACCAAGTCTTTACCATTAAATGACTTCCAAACCTTTCCTTGATGATATCGATGTCATGGTCAATACAAACAGAATCAGCTTTATATAACTCATTTTTAACGATTAAAGAAGTTCCGCACAATTGGTCGAAGAAGTAGCATTTATACAGGAGGTTTTTATTTTCTGGCCAAACATAGCCTTTATTAATGTACCACCCGTTTTCTCCTTTATTTTTTCAACGTACTCTACTAGAGACGAGTTTAAAAAGTCATCATCATCAACAAC
Source organism: Alteromonas sp. KUL17 (assembly GCF_006538305.1). Lineage (NCBI taxonomy): Bacteria > Pseudomonadati > Pseudomonadota > Gammaproteobacteria > Alteromonadales > Alteromonadaceae > Alteromonas > Alteromonas sp. KUL17. The sequence continues at coordinate 59,811 of NZ_BJKJ01000005.1, read as the reverse complement.
CATTAAATACTCTGAATTTGGCCTTGCCTTCATACCCGTGAGTATGCGTCGACCTTTATCCAATCTGACGTAATCATGAACTTTTTCTATATCGTGTTTATCCTTCTCGTAAAAAGGGTTGGGTGGAAAGTCTACCAATATAGCTTCAAATCCTTTTGGCATTGCTGGCAAGTCGGAACCTCTATTTGCAACGATTACACAATCCCAGTTATCGCTTCTCTGGTTTTGAATAGATCTTATCGTCTGAGACAAATTATTTTTAATTTGGTCCCAATTTTTTGCGTTGAGGTAATGCCTTACTGGAATGACGAAGGTAATTAGGTTTTGGCTCATACTATTTGATCTTAAAGTGGTCTGACTCAGTTAGCTTTAGGACATCTCCGAGCTTTTGCTCGAAAACTTGCTCTGAACTCAGATAGGTGACTCCATCAACTAATGTTTTGAGCTTTCTCTTGAAAAGTGAAAGTTTGATGCGCGACTTTATTTTTGATAGTGAACTGGTTGTTGGATCATATACCTGTGTCAATTTATTAGGAGAGTAATCAATTTCCATCGAGCTAGTCCAATCTTCCCATTTAAAACCAAGCGCATTGTGAATTTTTACTGGAATCCATGGAACGCGCAAAGTGTCGGCAACAATAGCGCCATGCATTGCTTCAGTTATAACTTTCTCTGATCTGTCTATCGTATCGAGAAACTCTTCTAGATCTGCATTAGGGGCAATATATTTGATGCCTAAATCGTCGCAAGCTCGTTTTATCATCTTGCCGCTAGACCAATCTGTATTGATGTGGGGTATAAACGTATGTTTATATTTCTTTTTAGTATTAGTTTTCTTATCAGCTAAAAGTATGGCAGCATCCGTTTTTGCAAACTCCTTTGGCAGTGATAACGCTTCACATGATTTGAGACCACGTACACCAGCAAAAATGAGTTTTTCGTTTCCTATCAACTGCTCATGTTCTCCGTAACCTACTCCTGAACAAAATATAATGGCTTTTTTATAGGGCTTAAGTTCATCAAGAAGGCCGTTGTTTAGTAATGTGCCAATACCAACGACGCAAGTATCTTCTGATTCAATAACTGATTTTGGTAAGAATCTTCTAAGAATGTAGGGGTTAATGTCATCGCCAAAGTTGCGTTGCCCATGTTTTTTACTGAAGTCTGAATGATAATAAATTGCCAATATTTAATTTCCTTTTGCGCAAATATAACTTAATGCGAGCGCTTTCGTTGATTATTTAGTTGGTAGAAGCACCATAAAACAAGCTTCTTTCTAACACGTATTTTGAAGCCTCAACCGTTAAATGGTTAGAATCAAATAGCACTTGACTCTTATTCAAAAAAAACGGACACACACCATTTTTTTGACACAGTATATTTTCTAAATTAACGATTTCGACTTTGTCATTTTGTAAAGAACTCAAAAGCTCGAAATTTGAGGCTTGGTTAATGAAGTTTTTTAACTCTTTACCAACGCGTAAGTTACGAACTATGAGTTCTGGTGCTGGAGCAGCTGCTTCGGGTAAACTATCCATAATGATTATCTTATCAATAGAGACCTCAAGATATTTGATAACAAGTCTGAGCTGTGTCTCAATGTCACTGTAGTTATTTTTTTCATTATCTTGCAACAGCTTCTGATCGGCGTATACCGACCATCTTGCACTTATAATTGCGGTATTAATTAATGGCGATGTATCTAAGACACTTTTGAACCTGTTTTGAAGTTCCAGACATGCCTCACGGTTCAAGCTTGTTTGCTCTAATACTGCGCCAAATAGCGGAGGGCATCCTCCTTTGGTAAGGTATCTGGCTGACGTACCTTGTTGCAAAAGTTTTTCATGTAAAGCCCAAACATGCATTTGTGCATGAGAGTCGCCATAAACCAATATTGTTGGCTCAACATCGACACTACCAATAGTACAGTCAAAGTACTCATGTGTTTCATGTCTAGCCACGCAATTACCTGGGACTTCGGCCCAACGTTGTACTTCTAATAATTGGTTTTCACGCTCAGATAGGTGATTAAGTAATTCTGGTGATGTTTTATTAATACCATATATTGTGAAGCCAATGCCAAGCGGGAATAATGCTAATATTAACGCTATCGTATTGTTTTTATTTGTTCGTTTTCTGTATCTATTTTCAAAATAACAATGTGTGAAGTGAGCTAATATAAAACTCGTTAAACCAACTAGTATAACTTGAGTTAAGCTTTGCTCAGGGTTATACATTCTGATTCCGACAATTAGAGGCCAGTGCCATAAGTATAAACTGTAAGAGATAGCGCCAATATATCTCATGAATCTATTATCTACGATACATAGAGACTTAATGGCGGTAGAAGATAAACCTACAGCCAGAATTAGGCATGTTGTAATGGATACGTACAGCGCGTTAATAGCTGGGAATAATGTACCTTTGTCAAAACAAATCGCTAAACCTATCAAGGCTACAATTGAACAAACTACCACGGCATTAGAAACCAAGGTATTGCCATTTATAACTGATAAAAATTTGCTTTGCTTTGATAAGACATACACAAGACCGCCTAAAGTAAACTCAAATGTTCGAAAGGGGGTAATATAAAAAACCGCATTACTATCTACATGAATAAAGTATGTAGAATAAAACAAACTAGCCAAGCTTAAAATTAATAGGCAAAAGAGCGCGTGACGTCCTCTAGCGAATAAATAAACGAGAAACGGATAGAATATGTAAAACTGCCACTCAACAGCTAAAGACCAGGTATGCAACAGCATGTTATTTTCTTTCGTGCTGTCGAAGTAGTTTGCTGTCAAATAGAAGAATATATTTGATACGTAAGTGGATGCCGTGATAATAGTTTTACTTAAAGCGGCGATCTCGGTGGGTAATGCAACAACGGTAACACTGATTACCGCAACAATCGTGATAACTAAGGACATCGCGGGAACGAGGCGCCTTGCCCTAGCTAATAAAAAGCCAAAGTAGGAAAGCTCTCGTTTTTCTACAAGTATTTGAGTTATTAATAAACCTGATATGGTAAAAAACACATCTACACCAATAAATCCCCCGGACAGGAATTTAGGTTCAAGGTGAAACACAAGTACCATTAGTACCGCTACAGCCCTGAGTCCATCGATAAATCCGAAGTAGCTTTTTTCTTGAATGTTATTAAAAATTGTCATTAGTGCTTATTTACTATCTGTGCCTATCTTTCATTTTTCGCTTTCGTTTCTCTTACTTTGTGTTGAGAGAAAAACATTCACACAACAAATTGAAATTGCGATCAACCAATAGAGTATTTCCGCCCTCAACCTATTTATAAACGTCATTGCCACAACAAATGTGACAAATCCACTCGAAACCGAGAGAACAAGGGCGCTATTGACAAAATCATTCACATTCCAAAGGTGCTTTCTCACTTTTACAAAAGAGCGGTGGGTAAAAAATATCATTAAACTGAAGAACAAAAGACCTAAATAACCCGCCTCGGAGAGGGTTTCAAACCACGTTGAGTGAACTGCCCGATTCCTCGAACCTCCGGTATTTACTTCTTCAGGAATGTACACCGGTGCATAGTATTGAAAGCCGCCCGCGCCAGCCCCAAACGGATGATCCTTTGCCATTTCTAGTGTAGCAAGCCAGAAAAATACACGGGTCGAGCCTGTTTCTTGTTCTTCGTTTAAAGTCGACTCTTCTTTGACGCTCATCATCCGGTCGATAAAAGTGTTGTCAGCTAAGCGGAAAAAGGCTGCAACAAACAAGATCATACCGGCAAAAATTGCGCGCTTCTCCTTGAGTGTAAACGCGTCGTTTTTAAAGCTGATAAATAGGAAGTAGCCTATGCCTGCTGCAACGCCTAAAAAGCCACCGCGACTATTTATCAAAATTAGCGAGTTAAGAACAAAGATTAAACCTACACCGTAAAATCCCCTGGCAATTAGGCGTTTGTCTGCAATAAGCTTTGCTATGAATAGAACGATGGTAGGTGCTAATGCCGCTGCAACCAAGTTTGAGTCGGGGGCATCCACCATTCCAACACCAGAAACCCGACCTGAACTGTCGCGCCCCCAACCATAAATGTAAAAACTTAGCAAAAATGCGCTAAACAAATAGGAGTCGATTATCCAATAAATGTGCTTTCTCTCACTACAGAGCTTTATTACCAAAAATGTAACTACGGAAATAGTAAGAAATGCGTCCATTGACATAATATGGTATTCAGTGAATGGCGCATTGAAGTAAGCAAGGCAATACATCAACACTGTTAAACACATAAATTTAAACTGCGGATGTTTAAATGCTGGGTTTTGATTGTACTTTCCAAACCCAATTACAAATACAATGATCATAGCCAGCACTAGGTAAAATTGGGCACCAACAAATGGTAGATAGCTGCTCCACCACTTATTTTGTGGGTTTAAAAAATAATCTAGCTGGTACACCATGAAAACTAGGATGGGTCCATGGCGAAATGCCATTATTAATCCGGTTAAGAAGGGGATCAAATAAAGCAATGCAGATATCACTTGGTGGGCTCCAATCGCGCTATGCTTTGTATTACTTCAGGGCCTTTTATCTCCCAGTCAAATTGTTCTGCATGTTTACGAGCATATAATCCCATTTTTTCGCGTTTTTCATTATCGCCCGCCAATAAGAGCACATGCTCAACAAGTCCATTTGGAGTAGTACAATTTACGCTAAAGCCGGTTTGGTCGTGCAATAGTGTTTCTGGGGTGCCGCCAGACATTCCACCAATAACGGGTATGCCACAGGCTTGCGCTTCTATCATGACTATTCCAAAGCCTTCTATGTTTCGCCCAACATCTCTATTGGGTAAAACAAATACGTCTGCTTGTTGGTAGCACGCTACCATGTCCTCATCACTCACGTTGGGCATAAACCTAATGTTATCGTGCAAGTTCAGTTCGTGCGTTAGTAGTTTAAGGTACTCAATCCGGGGGCCACTACCAATAATGGCATATAATGCGTTGGGAACACTTTTCACGATATCTGCCATGGCCTTAACCATCATATCGTGGCCTTTGCGCTCTTCCAGTCTAGAAACCGTGACTAAAACAAACCTGTCCTTCCATCCAAGCTTTTCGCGAGTAATTTCGCAACGGGGAGCTGGTACAAATGCAGATGTATTTGCACCGGGGTTAACAATGCAGCATTTATCCTTTTGAACATCCCAATGTTCAAGCAGCAAACGATGTGAATTCTTACTATTACAAATAAGAAGATCTGCTCGTTTAAGCACTGGCTTTAACATTGCGGTCATACTGCGGCTAGTTGCACTATTTTCAATATCCTCACCATGAATGTAACAATAATAAGGAATACCTTTAAAAAGCTTGAACAGCATAGCAACGAAACCTTCAGGGATACATCGCCCGCAATGAATAGCTGTTACATGGTATTGTTTAGTTATTTTTCTGAGTTTCAGAAAAAGTTTGGTGTAAAAAATTAGGCCGCCTAGAGAAAATAATGCCCAATCAGACCAAGAAGAGTAGTCGAAAGAGATTCTATGAATTTTTAGGTCGGTTTTATTATCAAAAAGATTGTCGCCTTCTGCATTGCCAGCAACCACAACATACTTTTCAGCGTCTTGACGAGAGTATACTTCCCATAACCAACGACCGCTTCCGCCATGCATTGGTGGGAATACTTCAGAGAAAACCAACTCTACTTTTTGTTTATCTTTCACGTTACATTCTCACTGAACCGAACGCATGAGGTTATTGTATTGAACTCGAAATGCCTCATTCATTTTTTGCGCACTAAATTGCGCTTCAAATTTCTCGACAGCATTCTTACCAAAGTTTTCTCGCATTTCATGGTGCTGTGTTAATAGTGATATTGCTGCAGCAAATGCATTTTTGTTATCGTTGTCTGCCACCAAGCCATTAAAATTGTGAGTGATAACTTCGGCGTTGCCACCAGCATCTGTTACTGCACAAGGCTTGCCTAAGCTCATTGCTTCAAGCAACGTCATTGATGTCCCCTCGCTTAACGACGAAAGTAAAAAAACATTCATCAGTGCTAAATAGTTTGCAGGCTTGGCAATATAGCCAGTAAAAACAACCTTATCATTAATGCCTAATCTATCTACTTCTTGCTGCAGCATTTCACGCATTTCTCCATCACCTACTAGTAGTAGATAGATGGCGTCTTGGTCTTTTGCGACGTCTGCAAATGCGTTAATCATCATAAGCTGGTTTTTAATCGGGTCGAACCTTGCAATGGTACCCAATATTATGTCGTTTTCATTGAACCCTAGCTGCGTGCGCAGCGCATCTACATCGTTCTGTTTTACCATTAATGGTTTAATGCCATTGTAAATCACGTCAACCTTATTGCTAGGAATGAATTCGTATGAAGCCAATGCATCTCTCGTCGCCTTTGAAATGGCGGTTACCTTAGAGGTTAAAGCGAGTAACAACGGATTAACGAGCTTTCTTTTCCAACTTGTGGAGTCGGGATAAAAGCGCCCATGCTCCGTGAAAATAACCTTTGTTTTTGTAAAGGCCGCTGCAAGCGCACCGTACACCCAAGGGGTGTATTGGTGGCAATGCAAAATATCTATGTTGTTTTCTCTAATGTGCTTTCTTAATGCATTAATTAGCGAAGTATCAAAGCCTGGCCTTCGTTCGTGTGTTGTAATGGAAACTCCAGACTTCGCTACCTCTTCGCCCCAAGGGCCTATCGGGGCTTCTATGCAGTAAATTGACATGTCAATATTGACGTCGGTATTCCCTTCTATGATGTTCTTTATCACCATTTCAGTGCCGCCAATGCGCATGTCGTAGGTAACGTGCATTACTTTCATTGTGATGTACGCTCTTGTATTACGGCATATCGGTCGTACCACATTTGATACATAAGCATGCTCCACAGAACTATACCGTGGTCTTGTTTTCCGGTTTGATGCTCTTGCCACACTAATTTTACAGCGTATGTATTGAAAATTTCGTCTAAACCCTTGTTGGAATGAATGATTTTTGATTCTGCTATTGCTTTTAGCTCACCTCTAAACCATTCATCTAGCGGTGTACTAAAGCCCATTTTTTTCTATAAAGTAATGAGTCGGGAATAAACGGTTTAAACACTTCTTTCAGTAAGTACTTCTTCTCCCCATTACGGTATTTTTGTGACGAGGGCAGAGTGGCTGCAAATTCTGCAACTTGATAGTCGAGAATAGGGGCGCGTACTTCTAAAGAGTTTGCCATGCTCATTCTATCTACTTTCACCAATATATCGCCGGTCATGTAGGTTTTTATGTCAGTGTACAAAATTTTGCTTAAATGGTCTGGGCCGTCGGCCTTATTATACACATCAAGTGTGTATTGGCTCGGGTGGTAACCCTTAAGCGATATAGCTACCTCTGGTTTCACCAGCTTATTCCACATGTCGTCGGTCATCATACTGTTTGTGATAAAAAAGCCCATGGCGGAGTCGTGAGATAAACTGGTAAGTAGCGATTTACCTTTTCTCCCGATTGGTCCTGGTAGTGCGCCGACGATCTTTGCCAGTCTTGGGAATATCGACTTTCTAATGCTTTCAGGAAACTTATTTCTAAGTTTGTTTTCAATATCGTCCGTGGTGTACTTTTCATAGCCGGCAAACATTTCGTCGCCGCCATCGCCTGCCAATGCAACGGTCACTGCCTTTCTGGCTAGTTCAGACACAAAAAACGTAGGTACTAACGATGGGTCAGCGAAGGGTTCATCAAAAAAGCTGGCAATGTGTTCTAATTGTTCTGCAACATTCTGGTGAACCGTAAATTCATGGTGCTCAGTATGATATTTTTCAGCTATTTTGCGTGCGAAGTCCGCTTCATTAAATTCTTTATTGTTGAAACCTATGGTACATGTTTTAACCGGCGCGTCGCTGGCTTCCGCCATCATAGCAACCACACCAGAGCTGTCTACGCCGCCGCTTAAAAAGGCCCCAAGGGGCACGTCACTAATCATTCGTTGCTTAGTAACTTGTTCAAGCAATGACTTCAATCGTGCTTTATTTTCTTCCTCCGTGCCAGTTGAGACTTCCTTAAAACTTAAATCCCAATACTCGGTAATGGAGAAACCGTCTTTGTTTAGTAGCATGTAGTGTGCAGGCGGTAGCTTATGAATATGCTTAAAGATACTTTTAGGGTCGGGTACGTACTGATACATGAAAAAGTCGTGTACAGCATCTAAACGAACATCCTTCGGAATGTTCTCTAGAGCGAGAATCGCTTTGATTTCTGACCCAAAAGCAAATCTCCCATTTTGTGAATAGTAGTAAAGCGGTTTTTTCCCCAGCCTATCGCGAGCAATGAAAAGCTCTTGTTTAGTTTTATCCCACAGGGCAAAAGCAAACATTCCGTTCAATTTTTGAAGGCATTCAACACCATCTCTGGCGTATAACGCTAGGATCACCTCTGTGTCTGTATTACTTTTAAATTCTACACCTTCGGCCTCTAAGCTTTCGCGCAGCTCCAAAAAATTGTAAATTTCTCCATTGAAAACAATTATTAATTGCTCGTCGGCAGAGTACATTGGTTGGTTACCGGCTTCAGAAAGGTCCAGAATGCTCAAGCGACGATGACATAGACCAATGCTTTCATCTAGATAGGTTCCGTAAGCATCCGGACCTCGGTGATATATTGCTTCATGCATTGCGTCAAGCGACGCTTTAGCTCCTTTGAGCCCACCTTCTAAGTAACCAATTTCATTTTCAAAAAGGCTAAAACCCGCAATACCGCACATTTGCTCGCTTCCCTACAAACTTATATAGGGACGAACAGTCGCCCCTAATGCTATTGTTATTTTTAATGGTAATTTTCGCCAAACATTTTCAGCGACTGCTCTTAACCTGTTTGGCGAGTCTGCATTCGCTTCTTCTCCAGTAATAGCTATACCAGTAGTGGTGAAAGTTTGCCATTTCAGTAGTTGTGGTATGGCGCCCCATTGCTTTTTAAACTTATAGGTACCTTCGTCGAAGGTTGAGCGACCAAAATCAAAACGCTTGATATTATTGTCAGCGCAATGCGCTAACAATGACCAGTAGAGTAACATGTTAGGCGCTAGCTTATTTTTTTCACGAAGTGTCGAGGCCCAGGGAATGGAAGCCTCGCGACCGCTTTTAATAATTAATCCACCACCTATTGGTTCGTCGTTGCTATAAACTATGCTGATAAGGCATTGTTCTTGATAGGCTGCTAATATTTCGCGAAACCATTTAATTGAATGAACAGGAGAGCCAAGATCACGCATATTCTTTGAATACACGTCATAGAAATGCAAAACGTGTTGTTCATCAATACCCAAAGAGACCGTCAAGCCATTTTTTTCAGCTTTTCTGATTTGACTTCGTAATTTTGATTTGAAACTAGCCATTAATTCTTCGCTAGAGCTAGGTAGCTCAAGCAACATGCGTACTTTTTTATTCTTCAATAAATCGCGGTCAAAAGTTTCTGTATCGATGGAACGAATTTCAAGCTTTTGAATCTTTTTAGGTGTGCTAGAACGCTGCAAATAAGTCAGCATAGCATTATAAATTTCTTGATTATCAGCTAATCCATAACCCACGTCGCAATAAGGTAGTGAGCAAATGTTTTTTCCTACTAGCGGAATATGCAATGCGATTGCTGGAAAAATACCTATTACTTTGTTGGTTGCGGTGTCTTTTGCTATAACACTGGCGTTTTCTTGATTGTAAGCATTTTGAACTGCTTGCACCCATGCATAATGATGATAAGCAGAAGCATCATCATGCTCGGCTATATAGTTGTTCCACTCTATTTGGTCTTCAACAGTAGCCTTTCTCACTAAAATGCCGTTAACCATACTTATTAATCCTGCTCACTCATTATTGGGTTGCTTAGCGAAGCCTTATTACTCAATAAAGTTCTAGTCTCGGATATGGTACAGAATCTAACGTTATATACCTCTTGTAACTCATTTATAACATTGGAAATTCGATCACATATTATTGAGAAAGCATTATCAACGTTCATCAAGCCTGTAATACCGTCAAGTAATGTCGAACTATGTAAGTACATGTGGATAACGGGCGATTTGCGGCTCATACAGGTATGAACAAGTGAAAGCATATCTTTATCATCAGTTAATTCAGGGCTTAAATAAAGTTTCTTCAAAAGCCCAGTTTGCCACAGTAAACCAATTGATCTGAACCATGTGAACGGTGCCTTTGATAAGGTGTTGTGTATCGAATCACCGATAGAAAAATTTCTTATATTAAAACCCGCAGTAACTGGAATTTCCATTATTACACGTTGCTCACCATGACTGAGCGCGTTACTAAATGAAGGCCAATAGGGCGTTTCGGGGGCGCCCAAACAACTAAAAAAATCGTTTTTGTAAAACGGATAAACGCTAGAATCTACCGTATAACCTCTGGAGGCCAACAAACGCAACGTTTTGGCGTTTATTCCCCAGCGACCACTGCGAAAAGAAACAGGTTTTACACCAAGTTTATTCACTATTATCGCATTTAGTGCATCTAGTTTTTGCTCTACTTGTTCGAAGGGTAAATTTATAACATGCGATTCTGCTTCTGTTGTTTTACCGAAGTAGGGCGGATTGCACCAAGGGTGAAGGTGTGCCCCTATTTCAGCAACGCGTTTTTCAGCAAATTCTTTCAAAATAGCACTGCCATGTTGATCATTCGCCACTGCGTAGTCGACAAAATAAGTAGGGCGAATACCCAATGACTCACAGAATTTTTGAAACTCTGGAAGTTTCTCCACATTTTTTACTGAGCATTTATCTTGCGGGAACTCATCGTCCCACTGCCATTCTTCTTCAGTGTCTACTGTAAGAATAAAAAGCACGTCCTGCTTAGGCATTAGCACTCTCTTTTTTTTGCTCTAATACACTTTCAAATAGCGAGAGATATTCGTCAGCCATTCGCTTTGCCGAGAAATGCTGCTCAACGAAAAGTCTTGCGTTTTCGCCAAGCTTTGCAGCGTAACTATTGTCGTCTAACAAAGTTTCCCAGTCTTTCTCCAGTTGTTCACTGTCATGTAGCTTTGCTAATAAGCCCGTTTCTTTATTGGTGACTAATTGGTCTATACCTGCAATGTTGTACGCAGAAACTGGCGTTTCCATTGCGCAGGCTTCCATAAGGCAACGTGGAATACCCTCTAGCGTTGAAGTCATTACAAATAAGTCGAAATCGCGTAGTAGTTGTAACCTATCGTTTCTGAACCCTAAAAACTTTATCTCGCTTGCGCTATCTAAGGTAGATGCATAGTTTTCAAGGCTGGGCCTATCTTCACCATCACCCAAAAGTAACAGCTCAATGTCTTGTCGCTTTTTATATAGGTTGTCGAAACAATCCAAGATAGCCTTTATATTCTTTCGGCTTATCATCTGACCTACAAAACCAATCGTTTTCTTTTTATTTGTTTTTGGTTGCTTGGTTAGCCTTACTGCTTCGACCTCTGATAAATCTACGCCGTTTTGTATGTAGGCAAGCTTGTTTGCTGAGATGTTAAATTTTTCGACATCACGCATTAATTGCTTTGATAACGGCACTACCTTGTCGGCAAACCTCATCGACTGACACCCAAGCCAGATAAATAATCTAAGTTTTAAGTCTGCTGCGTTTTCAAAACCATGCGGTGTAACAACACATGGAATACCCGCTTTTCGTGCGGCCATAACGCCCAAAATGTCTGACTTATAGCCGTGAGTATGAATTACGTTTATGCCTTGCTGCTTAATTAAGTCTGCTAACTTTGTTACCGCACTTAGGTCAAACCTACCTTTCATCGGTATTTGATGTGTTGCACCAATGTTCTTGAAGTGATTTACAACCTCAAGTTCTTCTGTGCCAGGCTCCAGTGTGACTACTAACTCGCTATTAACGTGTGAAGGTAAATGTTTCGATAATGCCAGTACCCACCGTTCAGCCCCGTAAAAGCCAGTTGAACAAATAAATTGTAATATTTTCATTATTATTTATGCGTTATGCGAGCTGGTAGCTACAGCGCCGCGAACTCCTATAACTGTTCCGATTGCTCTTGCTGGGAAATAAAGTGAATAAAAAAAGGCACAATACATTAAAGGTACAGATTTTTTTACTAGTTTTTTGAGCCTGATAACATACGCGCTTAAAGGAAGTAGTACAAAAATCAAATTTACAAATAGTGCTATGTAGAGTTCCAATGAAAAAAGTATTGGTGCTAGCACAATGCCAATACTGACAACAAAAGGGACAATAAAGCTTGGTATTTCCCTTATTGGTATATTTCTTCCTTTTAGTGAAGCAACATTTGATTGGCCGCGCCACATTTCTTTTTTGAACATTTCAATGAAGCTTTTATCTTCGCCTAAATGAATAAATTTTGCGCTTGGTTCATGAAACAGTAAACCGTGCTGCGAAACTTTATTTGTAAAGTAGATATCTTCACAGGTTTTTAAATTTTCTGGAAAGCCTCCAGCTTGGTCGAATATTTTTCGGCTTAAAAATAAATTTGCACCTGGAGCGCTATCCGTAAAATGACCGGAGGTTGCTGATGCTAAATGGCTTCTTATTTTTTCAATAGAATTTGCATTGAAAGATGGTTTTTGAGTTCCAAATATCAGCACGGTATTGGTGGTCTTGTTAAGCTCACTAAGCATTATATTCAGCCAGTCTGGAGCCAGCTGTATATCAGCATCTAAAAATGCAAGAAACTGACCGCACGATGCGTTTGCACCTTTATTACGAGAATGAGAAATAGTGTGATCTTCTTCGTTATAAATAACGGTGAGCTTGAGAAAATCGCTAAACGATGATATCCGCTCAGAAATACTGTCATTTTGACTAACAATAATCACTTCAAACTCAGTTTTAGGCGTCTCTAAATCGGCAATGCTTTGTATTGTATCTACAAGCATCTCCTCGCGGCCTTTGTGCGGAATGATAAAGCTGGTTTTAATGCTCATGGTTTACCCAACCATTTTTGAAATTGTGGAAAACGCTTAACTAATTGCGAATGTTCTCGTGCCATAGAAAAGTTTTTTAAATGCTTTAGTAAATGCTTTGCTGGCGTTCTTGAATTATGCTTCAAGTCAGATAGCGAGCTGTTCTTGTTGAAATCAAAGTTCTTAACACATTCTGATGCGCCCTGGTAAGCAATAAAGTTGCTATTTTGCATCATCAAACATAAAACTCTGGTCGACTCGCTTTCCACACTGTTACTTAGCCTTTCTAGCACAGTTTTTTCTAGCACCTCGGCTTTTGCAATAGCTGCTGATTTTGTTGCCTCGTCAAGGAGATTTGCTGCAAAGCGCAAAATACAGACTTTTCTTAAATCTTGACCACTCCAAGTTTGGTTTGGGAACTCTAAAATTTCCGGCTTATCTAAATAGGCATACTCGTTCTCCGCCATCCATAAGGCGTAGTGAACTATAGACTTAGTAGCATACTGATAATCTTCATCATACTGCTGTAGCTGGAGTTTCAACGTAATGAAACGACAAACGGCCTGTAATAGTACAGTGTAAAACCATGCGTTCTCTACATCACTAAGCGGCTCAAACCTGTCTGAAGTTGAAATGGTGTTTCGTATTATATGGCCAACCATTTCAACATCGCTAAAGTTGCCTAATAATTCAAATCTATCGAGCAAAGCCTGAATATAGTTTCCAGTACCCCTATCAAGTGGATATTTGCCAGTTTTTACGTTTTTAAACCTGGGGTTTCACTGTTTTTCAACGCAAGTAAAGCACCGAGTAGCGTACCGTCGCCTTCATAATAATTGGTTACCCATTGCGTTATGGTTAATGCGGCATCTCGAGACGGTGTGTAGCCAGTAAGCAAATAATGCAAAGTGAGGCCATTGGTATAACAATGTTGACCACCCGGACCGCCGCCTCCAGCATGATCATCGTAAACACCACACGGCTGATGTTTAGAGTACGTTCTATGAGAAGCTGTATATGCCTGAACATAATGGTCGGTATGCCAAAACAGTCCGCCGCTATACTCGGGCTTATCGTCACTAGTATGATAAACATCAATATCTGCAACGTGCTTGGCAAGATCATCGGCTAGTTCAAACCAACGAGGATCGCCGCTTAACAACCACTGCATCAGCATTCCAAATATAGGGTCGTATTGATTGTTGTAATGTGACACGAAAAAGGGCTCGTCAGGTACGAGTGCCTTTTCGTGATCCGCATACAACTCACCAAAATGTCGCCAGCCAAATTCGTCGATATCGAGCCGCTTTTGATAAAAAGAAGACGAACTTTCAATGCCATTTTTTATAAGTGAGTCAAACTCGCATGATTTAGAAGGGAGAAAAGGCAAAACAGATGCGTTTTTTAACCAAGCGCTATCAATGACTACTTGCAGTGATTGTATCTCAAAAGGTGCGATTGAGATGCATCGTGTTTTTTGTTCACCAGGCTGAAGTTCAGTACATTCACTATGCCTTGAACCTAACAAGCTAACGCTTAAACTGTCTGCTGTTAAATGTGCTGAAGAAGGAAAATTTTGCCAAAACTTATCAACATGAATACTAAAAGTGCTACCGATGTTTGAAATCTTAATTTGCGGTTTTGCTTGGTCACCTGAAAGCAATAAGTGCTCTGGATGGTAAAGTTTAAAACCGCGAAACGGAAGCGAGTTAATGTTGTCTTGATTTACATGAACTGGACTTTGCCAGTTTTTAAAACCACTGGAAGCCTGATGAAGTGTCAGCTCTTCATATTCAGATGAACTAAAGATATCAGAATTTAGCGTCAGCGTAGACTCTAGCGATTTACCTTTGAACGAGATACAGCATTCTTTTAAATAAATACTGTTTGGGTCTCCCAAGTCCCACTTCCCATTTGGGTGTGATGCTGCGCTTGGGTTTCGCATTGTTAAATGAGCACAAACCGTTCCGGTACTAAGGAAGATTGACGCTTCTGTTTCAACAATCAGCTTTTTATCGCTGCCAAGCCTAATCTCGTATTTTTGTTCAACGGTTAATGCGCTGTATTCGTTGTTATTGCAATGAAGAGCATAAGAGAATGCAATAGGGGTTATCGATTGAGGATTAATATCAACAATATCGAAAGAGCTGGATAAGTGCTTGTCGGTTACAAACTGAAAAGGCTTGGCTTTGTTAATTGTGAATGTTTTGCCACTGTCCAGAGAAAGTGAAAGCGCCTCATCGTTATTGTTTACAGGTGAGACAAGCTTGATCGATGGTGAGTCGCTCTCCACCGCTTCTAACGTCAGAACTATTTCATCGCTTACCGAATGGCGCTGTAAATCAATCAAACCTTCACATAACAACCACTTTATTGAACCATCTGGCCATAGCTGCGAGGTTTTGATAAAAGCATCAGTTAGTAGTATTCCGTTTGCGGCAAGCCGAAATTGAGTGACGGCGGGCCACATTCCCTTAGGGCAGGGCAACCCTGTTTTAAAATGTCCGCACGTCTCTTTGGCTAAAAAGGCAACCTGGATAGTTCCAACCGTTTGTGTCATTACTGCTTTCTTTATTTCTTCCGTGAGCAATGTTCTTGATGAACATATGCATAATGACTCTAGTATGCCAATGGAATTGCCACTTGTGTAGCCTTCATCATTAATTTGTTACTTTGACCTTATATTTGCTTCGAAGTAGTATGACTACAGGACAAGTAAAAATACTGAAGATAGCTTGGAAGGCGCTGATGTCGAAAGTTTGCGTGTTGTCGCAAAGAGTACCGTATCCCCCAAATAAGGGCGAAAAACTTAGAACATATCATCAAATTGAATTTCTAAATCGCTTAGGGTACGAAGTCGAAGTTTTTTCTCTCATAGAAACTGCAGAAGATAAAAAAAATGCTGAAGCGTTAGCCAAGCATCTTGGAATTTCGGTTAACTCTTACCAGTTAGGTAGTAAATTCACCCGTTATGCTTCGGCCTTACTGCAAGGTTTGCCCATAAGTGTTGGGGCGTTTTACTCAAAAACACTTCAACATGTTATTGATGAAAAACTGAAAGAGGGTGAGGATGCGCTGCTGTTAACCGCGTCGAGTTTAAGCTATTACATCTTCAACTCGCCTTATTACAACACTACCCATTGTCGCTTGTTTATGGACTTCATGGACGTTGATTCAGATAAGTGGGCGCAATACGCAGATTCTTCTCCTTTCTTAATGCGCTACGTATACCAGCGTGAAAGCAAAGGTGTAAAAAAGCTTGAGGCTAAAACAAACCAACGGTTTGATGAGTGCTTTTTGATTGCAAGCGAAGAGGCGCAGCTATTTAATTCTTCAGTAGACTCATCGAAAGAGATAACCGTGCTTGGAAACGGATTAGACTTCGATGCGTTTTATCCAGCGAAAACGCAGCCTTGCGCGACGACAATAAGCACTGCGCCGCATTTCTTGTTCACGGGCGTGATGGACTACAAACCTAATGTAGACGCGGTACTTTGGTTTGTTAAAAATTGCTGGCCACTCATTCGTGAAAAAACGCCGAATGCAAAATTTACCGTGGGTGGTATGAACCCTGTTGAAGAAATAAAGGCGTTGTCAGACCGCAATGGCATAGATGTCACGGGCTTTGTCGATGATATATTGCCTTATTTTCACCAAGCTCATGCGTTTGTGGCGCCATTTAGGTTGGCAAGGGGCGTGCAGAACAAAGTGCTTCAAGCGGCAGCATGTAAATTACCGATAATAACCACGTCTATGGGAGCTGAAGGGATCTCGTTTGCCAACGCCGACAGCATGTGGATAGTAGATGACGTGGACAGCTTTGTAGCTGCATGCGTGGAAAGTATTGAGAACTTTGAGCTATCGCAACATAAAGCTCAACGTAGCTATCAAGCAATAGTTAGCGAATATAGCTGGGAACAACAACTGAGCCCATTGAAAGTGGCAATGGCACGAATATGAAATCAATAATTAAGAAGAGTTTTTTTGCCCTTTGTGCACTTGTAATGTTTCCTTTCACGCTTATGTATTTAATGCTGTCTATTGTGGTAAACAAAGACTCGCTGCTTTCCTCTTTTAGCCAGCTGCTATCGCTTATACCCGGTAAACTAGGGTGTTATTTACGTTCGGGCTTTTATCGATTTGTCATGACCTCGTGTGCGCCAAACGTTCTCATCGGTTTCGCCACGTTGTTTTCACAACAAGATACTGAGATTGACGAGGGGGTGTACATAGGTCCGCAATGTAACATTGGTAAATGCGCTATTGGGAAAAATACTTTGTTGGGAAGCGGTGTGCACATTATGAGTGGCAAAGGACAACACAAGTTTTCTGACCCAGAAAAGCCGATTAAAGATCAGGGCGGCGTTTTCACGAAAGTCTCTGTAGGAGAGAACTGTTGGTTGGGCAACGGTGCACTGGTTATGGCCAATATTGGCAAAGGAAGTGTAGTAGCAGCAGGCTCGGTTGTTGTTGATAACGTGCCCGAGGGAGTTATCGTTGGAGGGAATCCGGCGAAGGTTTTGAAGAAAATTTCTGTTTAAGACGATTAAGTAATCTGGCTAATCGACCCTCTATGGACTCAGTATATAAAGTCAAATTTTTGAAAGCATAAGTTTCTGTGCAAAGACTTTTTTTGTATCGACTTTCTCCACCTAAGAAATCATACCAATGAAAACCTTTGTTTCGATAATATTCCATCAAAGCAAAATGCAAGGTATACCCTGGTTTAATTTTGTTGTTTGTAAACTGGTAATTTATGCCTGAGCAGTAAAAATAAACTGTATCACCAAAAACGAGATTATAAGTGTATCCCAGCAATGTAGCGCCTGCTTTCACTTCTGCGATACTTACATATTTAGAAAAATTTTCTAATAAATATCCGTGATGCAAGAGAAAAGATGGGTTGTTAAATCCACTACCTTCTGTGCTGTCGCTCCACTTCTTTTTATGTAGTGCGCCTAAATTATCGAAATAACTATGAAGCTGGGCTTTTGATGCTTCATTTACTGAAATGGAGCCATAATGGTCTTCAAGCAATCTGGTAGAGCGGCGAATTTGAGAACGGGTGTTTTTTGACAATTGCTTGTCTAGGTTTGAGGTAAGTAAAGAGGTTCGATAGCCATTAATTGTTTCGGCAATAACATCAAAGGTGTTTTCAATTAGCTTTTTGTCGATTGATATATCGCGTGACATAGAGATATATAGCTTACAAACATGATTTTTTTTGGCTTCATTTAAAAGAGATATAAGGCATGCTTGTTCGTGTGCCTTTGAGCAAATTATAGTGTTGTATTCAATCCAAATTTGGTCTTCACTGGTAATGCCAGATTGGTTTAAATACCATGAGTTTAAAGGAGGAAAGGGCAGCGTCTTTTTACACGCTATCCAACAATAGCCTATAGGATGGCTATCTAATTTGAAGACGTAAATAGCAGGGAATAGTCGCAGAGAAGATGCCCAAGACTCTTGCCAAACCAGAGATGTAAAAGGTGTTGGCACTTCAATGTACTCATGAACTTCTCTAAGAAATGACTTTGCTTCTTCAAATGAAGCTAAAATCTTACGCTCTAAGAATACTGCCATAAACAAACTTTAAGTTTAGAATGCTAGGTTCACAAGCCTAACGATATAAGTGGTTTAAGTAAAATAAAAAAAGCCCTCGAATGAGGGCTTCTAAGATACTTTTAATCGTTTTTTAAGACTTTCTGCGTCTTGCCGCAGCTAAACCTAGAAGTCCCAACCCTGCTATTGCTAGCGTTCCAGGCGCTGACACTAGGGACACACGAGCCGTTGATTCCTGCTTAATATCAACCTGGTAATCACCAGTACCTACACGGAAAAATCCGCTATCGCTCGTGCCGGTAGTAACAAATACTCCAGTGTCACTTCCAGAGAAATCATCCCCTTCATTAACAAGATTTCTGCTTAAAAGCGTTGGGCCGATGTCGACATAGCCACCACCAAAGTTAAATCCAAGCGCACCGCCTGTGCCATTCGAAGAATCAGTTCCCAAACCTACAGAAAGAATTGCTGAGGTCGTTGCATTAGAAACCTGGTCTGAACCTATTGATTGAGATGCATCGACGATAAGTGAGTAAGTCGCAACAAATCCAAGATATAATTCAGAGACGTTTTGTACAGTAATTTCTAGCGCAGTGGTAAGCGCATCTGCAATGTCTGAGTTACCTGAAGCGACATTATTGTTGCTGCCGACAGATGCTGCTGCGTATGTTAATCCTGATGCTTGGCTAGTTGGGTCAGCAAGTGCGTTACCACTTACTATCGAATCAGCCATGCCATAGCCATAGCCATTTGCAAGGCTATCGTTATGAACAGCTAGTGCGTCGGCGTAGTTGCCAACTAAGCTATTGTTAGAGACACCGAGAATCCCACACGAAGGGCCTGTACAATCAAATACACCGTCCGCTGTGTTTTCAGCTAGATCAAAACTCGTTGCGTCATTTGCAAAAACGGGCGAGTCAGGAAGACCAACACCGTTAAAGCCAGTGCTACTAGAAGCTGAACGCAGACCTCCCGTGATCTCAATGAATGTTGCTAGGTCTTGAGGAGCAACCTGCTGTGTCAGTGCCGCATCATAGTACGCAACGATACCAAAAGATTGCACGTCCAAGTAAGATGTTGCCACAACGCCAGCGTTTGCAGAAAGCGAAGCGCCTGCTAAAGCACACCCGGCTACTAAGCTC
This sequence comes from Alteromonas sp. KUL17, assembly GCF_006538305.1. NCBI lineage: Bacteria > Pseudomonadati > Pseudomonadota > Gammaproteobacteria > Alteromonadales > Alteromonadaceae > Alteromonas > Alteromonas sp. KUL17. Next base: position 40,199 of record NZ_BJKJ01000005.1, on the reverse strand, counting down.
TTTGTGATTTTAGAAATTTTCATGCCTATTCCTCATGAATAAAGATTTGGTACTTCGCAACTACTGACTACATAACGATTAGTGGCGACTGTCTAATAATCTAAAGCAGGCAGTGTGCCAGCATTGCAAGTTATTGATTTAATTGTTTTTTCATGATTTTTAAAAAAGGGGGAGATAGCAAGCTGTTAAATAATCTGACACTTTCTTATAATCCATAACGACCAGAAGCTATCACAGAATTTGGATCTAATGTGTACTTTATCTCTCTGATACTCGTAATTAAAGTTGAGGAATAGAAGTCATCATAATCTCGATGTTGGAAACTATTGAATCTGTAGGTTAGATAGCCACTGTGTATAAACCGTTTGATTAAAGCTTCGTGACAGCGTTCTGCTTGACGATCTGAGTTTTCGGATTGTCGGTCGTAAAGTAGTGAAATGACACATTCGATTGCTGTTGACGTGAGTACAGTCATTGATATTGCAGACTCAACATCAAATTCCTCTAGAATTTCAGAAACAATAGACACTAAGTTTTCAGCATTTTTTCCTGTCGCAGGGGCAGTAGGCGCGAGCCATATAAGACCCACCTTGTTTCTTTCAAGTTTTGTGAAGTCTCGGTCTAGAGGAAGTTGGCTTAATTTATAATGCACACTCTTTAGAAAATCATTAGTAGGTTCACCGCGTTTGAGTTTCATTAGACTATTTAATTTGTCGAGAGTTTTGTCTACTTTTAAACCGCTTAATTGAGAAACTTTCGGGGCAATTCTCTTTAACCATTTGAATTTAGCTTCGCTAATGAACTGTACTTTAAACTCTCCATTTGCAAACGTGCGTTTAATTTTTTCTTCCAAACTTCTACTTCTTCAACACTTCCGTAAAGTGCCCCTGATGCCGTCCATTCATTTAACATGTAAGCTTTTGTATGTCTCTTTCTATCTTCGTCTGATAGTGAAAGCTTTGATAGGGGCCAGTCACTTTCATCAAGGGCTGCCTGGAGTGATTTATCGAGATTTGTTATGTGGACGCAGCTTTTTACAACTTGCCTTTCTCGTAAGTCACGAATTCTATCGACCAACACATTAATGTTTGTGTCTTTCTGCGTTGAAATAAAGAATGGAAGATAGCATTCGGGGGCAGCTATAAGTTTAAGTGTTGCCTCTGTTACAATTCCCAGCGTTGATTGAGAAAAAATCCCGTCTACGTAGGGGCCTACGCCCCACTTGTATATGCCTTCACTCGCAAATCGTTTTGATTCGTCAGAAAATTGTCTAAACCCAGTTGAGATAGCTTTTCCATTTCCTAAAACTACGTCTAAGTCACTAATGAACTCGAAGTGGTTTCCGGCGGGAGTATGACCAAAGCCTCTCTCCAAACTGTTGCCCAAAACACTGCAATCTACTGATGAGCCCGTTGCGTCCATCCAAAACTTAAGGCCTTTTTCCTTTAAAAAGTCATAAAGCTGCTTTTGGGTAACACCAGCCCCAATTCGTACCGTACCTAAAGTATCGTCATATTCTGTGATGTTATTAAGATTAACTAGATACAGTAAAAAAGCATTGTCGCTTCCCGCTTCCGAGCATGTATAGCCCCAGTTTTTTCCACTGCTTATAGGGTGTAATTGGAACTTTTCATCGTTTTGGCTATTAACATCGTTGAACAATTTAACTATTTGGAAAACATCATTTTTGTTATTCGGTATAATTACTGCACAAGGGTGTGTTTGTTCCTTCATTGTACTTGTAGAAAACTCGTCAAACATTTCTCCATGTGTAAGAACATTCGGTTTTCCAACGATAGCTTCTATTTTGTTCACCAATTCCAGCTTTTTAGACATCATTGAGCTGCTCTTTCATGTCTTTTCCAATGACCATCATCAACTTCTTAAAACCAGGGGATAGCGTTTGAAATAAAACTTTGGGGTCGATATGATAGGGTGCTCTTTTCCCATGATACTCGGTCACCTTTCCTATTTGAGTAAAAGGGATTCCTACAAACCTGAGGCTGCGCGCAAGTCTGGGTTCCATCATTACGAAAATATGATTGATGCCTTTTTGTTGTGTAACCGTTGCGGCCATAAAGTATAAACTTATAGCGATGAAGGGAAAACAACGCATTTCGTTTTGTGAGAAACTATGTTCATCAATCACACCAGTTCCTGCGCCCTCATACTGATCAGTTTTCCGTTTTCGAAATTGCGCGGGAACAGCGAGGCGCGATATTTCACAAATCTCTTCACGCTTGTATTTTTTTGGATGAAGGACTTCATCTTCTAAAGCATGACTACAAAATTGCTCAATGGGGAGCAGTTGCTCAGAAGAATTCGACATAACCATGCGAACTGTGCCTGCAAAGTTTTTTGAACCTTTGTGCTGGACTAAACAATGGATTGAGTGCTGATCAAATTCATCTTTTTCCATGCCGTCTAGTTTTTCCGGCTCGAACGCTAGCTCAGTACAGTAAACATCATGTCTTATCCTGAATGACAGTTCCTTAGTGGCTTGGTCATTTGCTATGGTGGTATTAAAAAACTGTTTAAAGTGAATAGCTATTTTACTTACTTCTCGGTTTGCAAGCTTGGTCTGGAGTGATTTAGACACATTCTTAAGCAGTGGGTTGCTATCCATTTTTTTAAACAATTGCTTTAGCATTGTCATTCTCTTATTGGCAACGGTATTACTATTAGATAAGCATAGCCCAAATAGGCTGTCTAGACCTACTTTGGGCTACAATTGTTTATGGAAACCTTGAAGGTTAAGTTAATTTTTATTAATTCCAGTGTATCTTCGTAATTAGGATCATTTGGTTTTAATTCTAACGCTTTTTCAATTAGTGTTAATGCATTCTGTTTATTACCAAGCTCGTTCTCGATCCAGGCTAAGTTATTCATGACAACATGGTTATTTTGCGTAGCTTCAAGCAGGAATATGTAATAACTACGAGCTTTTAGCATATCTCTCTCAACTAAAGCGTCTGCCAATAAGCGCATATTGATAATATCTGACGGTAAATACGAAACATGCTTTTCTAAGAATGAAATTGCTTCGCTAGTTTTTCTTTGGTTCATCAGTGCGCTGAACATCATGGAAGCGACTCGCGGGCTAGGTGCTTTTTCATAGGCTTCCGAGAGTCTTTCTTCGGCTAAAGCAAAATTTTTACTTGTCAATGCAAAGCTTGCCGATATCCCTCTGCCTAGAGGAGTATTTTGAGTTGCTTTCGGTATTTGAGCGAACTTCTGTTTAGCTAACTCTAACGAACTTGTTAACAACAAAAAGTTGACTTGAAGTAACTGTAATCTCGGATCGTCAAACTTCTTGAGAGCTTGCTCTGTTGTTTCTAGTGCTTTATTCGCGTTTCCTAACGTCTCAAGATAATTTATTTTAGCAATATAAGCATCCGGAACGTCGGGGGTGTTTTTTATCCAATCATCCAACGCTATCAAAACCTCTTCAGGTTCTGCCGCCATTACTTTATTTTTTAATAGTAACTTCCAATATGAAGAATTTAGTTGTTTAGCATTTGTTTCGTAGCGAGAAAGAGAGCTTAAGGATTCTTTATTTTTGCTCTCAAGTAGTAAAAATTTAGCTTTCAAAAGCTCAAATTCAAAAGATTTTTCAATAAGTGAGTCGGTTACTTTATAGACGTAATTCTGACTATAGTTATTTTCCAAATTCACGATAAAGAGCTGATTAAGCAATAGTAGGTCAGGTTTTTCAGTTGATATTGCTTCCTCTAGATATTCACTTGCTTTCTTAGCATTTTGAGTCGCTAAAAGTGACTCAACGAGTAGCGTATGTTTTAGAGGGCTATCGACTTTATTTTTCTGAAGACTATCAAGAGCAGTGTTGTAATCGCCTTCCAGATAGCTTGCGACGCTGCTCGCAAATATTGCTGCCTCTTTGTTTTTGCTTTGCCATGTTTCAGCTATCTGTTTTAACTTTTCTACTTGATTGTACTGATAAAGTGTTCCAATCATTACCTGCGCTAGAGCACCATTCTCAGGTGCTACTAAAGGAATGAAATCAAAATTCATTCCCTCTGAATTTGTTTTAAATTTATTTAATTGAGAAAACTTGTGAAATTCAGACGATAAAGAAGAGGTTTCGATCGAAGCAATACTTTGGATGAGTTGATTTCTTGTATTGATATCGCCTTCTGCTTGAGCAGCGTTGGCGGCAATAGCAAATAGCGAAAGATTAGCTTCGTCGCTATCAACTAAGCTATTTTTAAATACTTCGATCCCTCTCTCGTAATTCCCAAGTTTTATCTCGGTTATAGCGAGTACTTTTCTGGCAGGATGTCCTTTTGGAAATACTGAGTTCGCTCCTTTTAGCTGTTGAAATGCCTTCTCGTAATATCCCTGTTGGAGGTATAGCGTTCCAAGGTAAGTTTTAAGGGCGCTGTCATTGGGATAAAAATCTGTAGCTTTGAGTAGATATTGTTCAGCTTCATCAAGAGAGCCGTTAAGAAAATTGATCGTTCCTTTCAACCTGTTCGCCAACGGTTGCTCGGGAAATCGAGACAAAACTTCATTGGAGTACAACAGAGCTTTGTCATATTCTTTAATATTGTAATGGCACTGCGCCAACCGTAGGGTAGAGTATGGGTGAGTAAAAAGCTGCTCATTCACTTTTTCAAAGGTATCAATACACTTTGTAGCCTCACCGCTAGCTAGATAATAGTGCCCTAACATGGGTAAGAAAAGACCATCGCTTTTGGTTTCGATAGCAGTGGTTTCCTCTTGAGATAGCTTCAGTTTTTGGTTTGAAACATTACTCTCTAATGCGATAAGAGCCTGGTCTAATGAATCTTGGGTTTTGGCGCTTTTTTTCTCGGAATTTCCCAAAAGGATCAAGAATCTATCGTTAAGTCTATTAATTTTTGAATTCGTTTGTAAGTCTGGAAAAGTAGTTGTGAAAGATTCGATATCTTCGAATTCCTGATTAAAAAAACTCAGTAAAAAGTAGTTTTCTACCGCCGAAAAGGCTTTGTCAGTATTCTCTTCATTAACACTTTCGAGTATGCGAGTGTATTCCCTCTTTGCATTTAATATCTGACCAGTCTTCAAATATGCGTCTGCTAACAGAAGTCTAGCATCCAAAAACGTTTCATTTTCCTGGACTAAGCTCTTCAACTGAATAATTGATTTTTCGTAGGCCCTAGCTTCAAAGTCCTTCTCGGCTAGTAAAAATTTATCTTGCTCAGTTTCTTGTGTACACCCGAGTGACAGAAGTCCAGTTAAGCCTAAAAGTAATATTTGTTTTTTATTCATGGTTGAATCCATTTCCTTTGTTTCGCTAACATTACGCACATATTTTCTGCTTTTCAAAGCAATTTAACTAAACAAGAAATACTTTACGCGAGCTCCATATTCGTATAGCGCTATCTCCACTCTGCGCATAGCGCTTACAGATGGTATCTTGAGGTAGGGAGCTAGGCTTCCCGAGCTGTGGAAATCAACTGGGAAAATATTAATCTCATTACAATGTTCGGAGAGGAGTAACGAAGCTCTTTTCATATGTGTAGCTGACGTAACGAGAATAACATTTTTTTGGTTATATAGCTTTTTATCGACTCTACTTCACTTGCAGTGTCGATACCTTTAGCTACCAAAATTAGATTTTTACGAGGAACGCCAAGGTCAAGAAGCAAGTCAAACGCTTTTTGGGAATAGTTTGTATCAGGGTCATGCAAAAAATTTCCCCCCGTCACCAAAATTGGTTTATTTAGTTCCTTTGAAAGCTTACTTGCTTGAACTAGTCTTTGTAGGGAGCAATGACTCCATCTTGATATTTCTGACACCTTGCCGACTGTAGAGTAATAACAAGCGGGAGTGACGATAAAGTCTGTTCCTTCGAACTCCACTAATGTTTCTGAGTACGCTATTTCATGTTCCAAAGGATATAAAAGTAGATCTGCAAAGTAAGGCTGTGTTGTTAGCAACGCTAGTGATATAACACTATACAAGCATGCTTTGCATAATCGTTTGAAATTAAACTGCCTCAGAATTAAGGCAATAGCTAAAATCAAGCAAATTAAGCTTAACGGTGAAGAAATAATGAAAAACAGCTCTCTTAAAAGATGCACAGTTAGCAACGTCCTAGTGTTAGCTCGATTTTTAAAAATGGTAGGTAGTTTAAACAAGCTAATGGGGTTTTGTACTATATTCTGGTTGGCCACATCAACTCATTTGCGCGCAGAACAACAATTTATTGATGTAGTTGAGAGCGTTACAAAGAGTACCGTTGCGATTGCGTTAGATGCTCCGTTTAAACATGCATCTCCTAGGGTCTTAGGAACGGGCTTCATAGTTGATGATGGTTCTTATGCTATAACCAACTATCATGTAGTGTCTGAAGCGCTAGATCCGAAGTATGTTGAAAATTACGTAGTGCTTAGTGGCGAAGGTACGGTTGTTAAAAAAGTAAAAGCAGAGATTATTAAAATAGATCTTAAGCACGATCTAGCTTTGTTAAAGCTAGATAGCATTTTGACTCCTGTAACATTATCTTCTAAAAACATGCTGAGACCAGGCACTGACATAGCGTTTACTGGCTTTCCCATTGGAGCGATATTGGGGATTTACCCTGCGACTCACCGTGGCTACGTTTCAGCAATAACGCCTGACGCTATACCAGCAATGAATTCACAACAATTAAACTTAAAGATGATGGAGAGACTAGATAGAGTTAGTCTGATATATCAACTGGATGCTATTGCTTACCCCGGAAATAGTGGAAGCCCTATGTACGACCCTGAATCGGGAGAGGTGGTTGGCGTTATCAATAAAGTTTTAGTAAAGGACACGAAAGAAAGTGCTTTGTCTTCGCCAACAGGTATTTCTTATGCGATTCCTGTTAAGTATGTTCATACTCTTATTAGCGATGTTAAAAGCTGATGTACTAGCCACTCTTTTGTCGATTACTTGACAAAGGATTGTTCTCTTATAAGTGGTAATGTGGTTTTTGTTTGGGCTATAATTCAATCAAACGTTGTAATTTGAAGCGCGTACGTTGTCAGTATTTTTAACGCACAATTTTATGTTGTATGTAAGTGTTTGATAAGTAAGCTATTTATAATTGGCTCCTTTTTTGCTTTAAATACCCTTAACGCTGCAAATAATAAAGTCTGAGAAAATTTATGAAGCACTCGAATGTTAATAAGGACATTAAGACAGGTATGAATTCACGTCGTCAGTTTATCACTAAGGCTGCCGCGGGCGGTGTTGTAGCGGCACTAGCTTCAAAAACGGCATGGGCTGGAGGGAGTTCTGCGACTGGGTGCTCTGTTTCTGGCAACCTGTCAGGAAATTTGTCAAATAACCATGAATGTAATTCCACTAACATAAACGGACTAGGTCCTGCTGAGTGGAAAACAATATTAGGGAACTCCAGCAAAAGAGCTGCAGAGGGAGTGTCCAACGTTGCTTGGGAAGATGTTTTTGATATTGGAAGGATGCCGTTTGGTAGCAACCCAGACGCTTCAAGAAAAATTAAATCTTTTCTGAGTGATAATAATAAGCTAGGGGGAAACGAAGCGTTAGTGGTCGCCTACCTTAATGCTAAAAGTGAACGGTACCCTTTGCCTGCTGGGAAAACTGCTGAAAGATATGTGCAAGAATTGTATGACGATATAGGTATTGTATTTACAAAAGAGCAGTTTAAAAGGGCCGTCAAGGCTACCTATTCGTAAATTTTCAAATGTTACGTTTGTCAATTAGTATTTTTTGCGCTCCCGACGATTCGGGAGTCGCTATTCAGTTTATGCCTTCTTACCGAGTGTTGTTTCTCCCTTCTAAATACCAGTGCCTGGTAACTGTTTGGAAGGATTCAGTGAAATTCCCGGCTTTACCTGAGTTGGATGGAGATGAGTTTGGACTTTCTGACGATGAGATTTCTGAATTCACTGACTTACTTTCTCACAATAACCTGATAGATTAATAGTTTTCTAAGGCGTAATGGTTTGTTATTGTCAGAGCTAGCTGAAGCTCAATATTTAAATGCTGTTAAAAAGTCAGAATTGAATATCGAGTTCGGCTTAATATCAGTTAATGTAAGTTCTTCCTTCTCACAAGTTACAAAAACAGTTTCAGAGCTTTATCAGGATTATAAAGTCTCACTTAACTCATATTGGTTTGATTTTAATATTTCAGTTGAGAGACCTTTAAATTTCCGCCGATTTTTTAGACCACAGGCCGTCTTCAAGTTAGACGGGCATATCCCATTCAAGCCGTTGCCATCTGCGCATGCGTATCCACTTTTCGAGTGGGGGATGAACTGGTGTGTAGCGAATTTTTATCATAAATACTTAATCTTCCATGCTGCCGTATTGGAAAAAAATGGCAAAGCCGTAATTTTTCCTGCACCTCCTGGCTCTGGAAAGAGCACTTTGTGCGCTAGTCTTGCACTTTCTGGCTGGCGGCTACTGTCAGATGAAATGGCGGTGTTAGACACCGAAACCGGAAGAGTTTTACCTTTTGTGCGGCCTATATGTTTAAAAAATAACTCTATCTCACTCGTAAAAGACTGGTTTCCGGAAGCCTTTATCTCTGATATTGCAACAGATACTCAAAAAGGGGACGTAGCACATGTGAGACCTCCAACTGACGCTGTTAGGCGTTGTAATGAAGATGCTGAGTTATTTGCTGTGGTTTTTCCAAAATTTGTCGCTGGTAGCTCTACAGATGTCTTTTCAATGACTCAAATTTCCACATTAAATATGCTGATTGAAAATGCTTTTAATTTCGATCTGTTTGGTCACGAAGGTTTCGAGTTCATCTCTAGCAAACTACCTAATCTGCTTTTATTAGAAGCGACATACAGTAACGTGGATGAGTTGAGAAACATCTTGGAAAGCGAGGTGCGTTTCTAGTGTCACGCTGTATACGAGAAATCTTGACGGGTATTTTAACCAAGAATTTTCCAGATTCGCTTTCCGCTACAGAGTGGCGTGACTTAATCCTTGTTGCTAGAGCTAATTCCTTACTACCGAGAGTGGCTTCAATACTTTTAAACAGTTCTGATCACGATTTATATATACCACCTAGAGCGCATGCTCATCTGGTTGCAAGTATACGTCACGAAACCCTTTTTCATAATCAAGTTGTACATGAGGTGAAACTTGTTAATTCCAAAGTAAGCGGGGCATTAACTAGAAAATTAATTGTATTGAAGGGGGCAGGGTACGTTATCGCAGGAAGCAAAGCTGCAAAGGGGAGAATATTTTCAGATATTGACCTTTTGCTGCTTAAAAATGATATTCCGAAAGTTGAGAGAGCACTTCATTTGTTTGGTTTTGTCTCAGACACGGACTCTGAATATGACCAAAAGTACTACCGAGAGTGGGCCCACGAAATCCCTCCTCTGCGTCATTTTCAGCGGGGAACGGTCTTAGATGTTCATCACAATATCATTCCTGTTGTAAGTGGGCGAGCCCCAAATATTGAGTTCTTTTTTGAATCCACCGTAGAGACCGAATATGGAGTTGAAGTACTTCGGCCTGCGGCAATGTTCCTTCATTCCGCTATACATTTGTTTTTCTCAGAGGAATTTACTAACGGTTTTAGAGATTTGTCGGATTTATCGTTATTGCTAGATGAAATCATTGATGACGATGTCGAATTAAGTTATTTGTTTAGCCTTGCGGGGAACACCGGCTTTGAAAACGAATTATTTTTAGCATTTAGATATCTAGAAAGAGTTTTTGACAGACAAATTCCAGCCCACATTTATCAACGCTTCAAACAGCCATTACCAAAGGGCATTAGATTAGGATTAAATGATTTTATATTTGGTAAGGTTCTTGCCGCAAATCACCGCTTAGTTGATGTAAAGTTTCGGGGTCTAGCACAGTGGTTAGCTTTCGTTCGCGGACATTTATTAAAAATGCCATTTAATATATTGGTGAAACATACTGCCTCTAAACTTTGGCAAAGCATTGTCAAATCAGTTACAGGAGATGTTGAAAATCGTCATCATGTCCAAAGAAAGGATGTTAAGGAACAATAAATGAAAATCTTAGTCACCGGAGCAGCCGGCTTTATTGGCGCAGCTGTATCGCAATACCTTATCAATCGTGGTGACAAAGTTGTCGGGATTGACAACATTAACGATTATTACGATGTGAATTTAAAGCACGCTCGTCTAGACGAGATTAAATCATCTACTGCAGCTGATTTATTTTCATTTATCGAGATGGGGGGTAGAGGAGCGCGACAAAATGGCTGCGCTTTTTGAAGAGCACAAATTTGATAGAGTGGTGCATTTGGCTGCTCAAGCTGGTGTGCGTTATTCACTTGAAAATCCTAACGCTTACGTCGACTCAAATATTGTTGGCTTTGTGAATATTCTAGAAGGGTGTCGCCATAATAAAGTCGAGCATTTGGTGTACGCGTCATCTAGCTCAGTCTACGGTGCGAATGAAACTATGCCGTTTTCAGAACAGCATAACGTAGATCATCAAGTTAGCTTGTATGCGGCTTCTAAAAAAGCTAACGAGCTAATGGCACATACTTATAGTCACCTGTATAACTTGCCTACAACGGGGCTGCGCTTTTTCACTGTTTACGGGCCTTGGGGCCGTCCAGACATGGCGCTTTTCAAGTTCACTAAGGCTACCTTGGAAGGTAAAACAATACAGGTTTACAACTATGGTAACCACCGTCGTGACTTCACTTATATCGATGATATCGTTGAAGGCGTAATTCGCTCATTGGATAATGTGGCTAAACCTAATGAGAATTGGGACGGCGGCAATCCAGATCCAAGTACGAGTAAGGCGCCCTATAAGGTTTACAATATTGGTGCGCAAACACCAGTGCACCTTTTGAAGTTTATTGAAACCCTTGAGAGTGCATTGGGCATTGAGGCGAAGAAAGAACTTCTTCCTATGCAGCCGGGCGATGTGCCTGACACCTATGCTGATGTGTCGTCGCTCGTTGAAGATACTGGGTACCAGCCATCTATCGATGTTGAAACAGGCGTAAAAGCGTTTGTCGACTGGTATCGTGACTTTTATAAAGTGTAAGCGCTAGCGACTTATAATTACCTTCTGAAACCGTTAAAGTGCACTGCTTCTCATAAATCCCGCACACTTTTTGGGCAAGAACTCTTTCGTGGTTGCATAACCGAGCTCAAAAAGTGTGTTCTTAATTTCAGGTGTAAGCGAAAAATCTACCGCGGAAATCTCCCCGGTATTCACCACCACGGTATTGTGCCAATACTTCGCATTGACGTACTCCCTGGATATTGCCGTCATAAACGTGCGAATAAGCATGCTGACGTATTGCGGCAGTTGAAGTAAGTTCTTTTTAATGGCCTTGCGTTTTTGTTCGGTGCTTTGCAGTCTGAAGCATACTGATGGCGTGCCATCGCCTCGCCAATCTTCAAACAGCGCATCTTCAGACAATATAGCGCCGTCTACTAGCAAGTGCTCTTTAAAGGGTTTGAACGAGAAGATGAGCGGTATCGACATAGAGTACCGCACTGCTTCTGACACCTTCATATCTGGAGAGGTTTGTTTGTTGAACAAAACTGGTCCGCCGCCGTTTACGTCGGTAGCGAGAATATGCAGGTTGAGTGGGAGGTCGGCAAACACTGCGCCTTCCAACTGTTCGTCAATCCATCGTTGAAATACGTCGCCAGAAGAAAGTCCGCCTTCCCGGAGTAATCTTACGAGTGAAAATTCAGTGAATTGCTTGAAATCAGTAACCAGTGCGAGCTCTCGCATTTGCTCCACTGTGTAACCTTTGGCGTAAAGCGAAGCGATAATCGAGCCACCTGATACACCCACTAAAGTGTCGAAACCTACGTTCATGTCCTGCAGCGCTTTAATGATGCCGATATGGGCGCTCAATCTTGTTCCTCCACCTGAAAAGATGGGCACAATTTGCGTGACGTTCGCCTGTAATAAATTATTCGGTATTGCTGCCGAGGCTATCTGCATGTGCATACTCCAAACTAAGGAGGCTTTGCGCTAAGTGTTTAGTTCCAACGGAATAACAAACGCTGCGCCCCACACTATAAAAGCGTAGTTTACTCATGCATTATCAGCAAAGTATCAAGGGGGAGATAAGCGATATCTTTAGTCTAAAGTGTTGCCATATCGCTACACAATTCGCTTTGAGTGTGTTTGCGAATTGATTTCACGTGTCGCGACAATAAATGCAAACGCATTAGTGATACACCAGCAATAAATAAAAAGGCTCACTTCTGTTTATTAACAGAGTGAGCCTTATTCAAATGCTTCTAATGAGGCTTGAAACTAGCTAGCTAATTCTTTGGTGTTTTACCGTATGGAATATAGCTATTAGATTCCAATTCTTAGCCCTCATATTTTGTACTAGCTCGCCGCAAGTTTTGCCTTCATTTCGCGGCGACGGGCGTGCAGTAAAGGTTCTGTGTAACCGCTAGGCTGCTCTTTACCTTTGAAGATTAGATCGCTTGCGGCTAAGAAGCCAATTGAGCTGTCTAAATCAGGTGCCATAGGGATATACTCAGGATCCCCCGCATTTTGCTCATCTACTAAGACAGCCATACGAGCCAAAGACTCTTTTACCTGATCTACACTTACAATGCCGTGCTCTAGCCAGTTAGCGATATGCTGAGATGAAATACGCAACGTCGCGCGGTCTTCCATCAAGCCTACATTGTTGATGTCAGGAACTTTAGAGCAGCCTACGCCTTGGTGAACCCAGCGTACAACGTAGCCTAAAATGCCCTGAACGTTATTGTCGATTTCACGCTTAATACTCTCACGCGTCAAAGCAGAGGCATCTTCTAACAATGGAATGGTAAGTATGTCAGCAAGGCCACTAAAGTTTTCATCTAGCGACTTTTGAACGTCAAACACATTTACATCGTGATAATGAAGCGCGTGCAGTGTTGCAGCAGTAGGTGAGGGAACCCAAGCAGTATTAGCGCCGGCCTTAGGGTGACCTATTTTGGCGGTCATCATATTTTGCATTTCGTCAGGTATTGGCCACATGCCCTTACCAATTTGCGCTTTGCCAGAAAGACCACAGCGAAGGCCTACTGCAACGTTTGCAGTTTCATAAGCCTTAATCCACGCCATAGACTTGAGCGCGGCTTTTTCTGCAAAAGGGCCGGCAAGCATTGAGGTATGAATTTCATCACCGGTTCTGTCTAAGAAACCCGTGTTAATGAACACAACGCGTGAAGTAGCCTCGGCAATACATGCTTGTAAATTGATACTTGTGCGGCGTTCTTCATCCATTATGCCCATTTTAAGGGTATTAGCTGGAACATCGATAATGGCTTCGATAGCACCAAACAATGCGTTAGAGAATGCAACTTCTTCCGGCCCGTGCATTTTAGGTTTAACAATATAAATACTGCCTTCGCGGCTGTTTTTAAATTTGCTGTTTCCTAAAAGATCATGCTTTGCGATAAGTGAAGTGACTAAACCGTCCATGATCCCCTCTGGCACTTCTTCGCCGTCAAAGAGCATAGCATTGTTAGTCATAAGGTGGCCCACGTTTCTAACAAACATAAGGCTTCGACCAGAAAGTACTAGTTCGCCATCTTTTAGCTCGTCTTGTGAAGCGTGTTTAGACGGCTGGTAGCTTCTATCGTCATGCATAGCGCGAACAAGCTGCTTGCCGCCCTTTGTCATTTCAATGCTTAGCGAGCCCTTCATTAAGCCTAACCAGTTGCTATACACCAAGGTTTTGTCTTCAGCGTCAACAGCAGCAACGGAATCTTCGCAGTCCATAATGGTGGTTAATGCAGCTTCAACCAGTACGTCTTTTACGTTTGCGGCATCGCTCTCGCCAATAGGGTGAGTCGGGTCTAGTTGAATTTCAAAATGCAGACCGTTGTGTGCAAATAGCAGGCTTGACGGTGCGCTAATGTCACCTTGGTATCCTTGCCATTGCTCTGTGTTTGCTAAGGTGGTTTCATCGCCGTCGGCAAGAGTGATCGCCAATTTACCCGATTCAATCTTATACTCAGTAACGTCAGCGTGGCTGCCTTTCGCAAGGGGTATCATGCTATCTAGATAGACTTTCGCTTTCGCAACTACTTTGGCGCCGCGTACGGGGTTGTAGCTTTTTCCCGCTTCTGCTCCACCTTCATTGCTGATGACATCAGTGCCGTATAGTGCGTCGTAAAGGCTACCCCAACGGGCATTTACCGCGTTAAGTGCATAGCGAGCGTTGTTGATTGGCACGACTAGCTGAGGGCCTGCCATTGTTGCTATTTCGGCGTCTACATTTTGTGTTTGTGCACTTACTTGTGACGGCTGCTCAACAAGGTAACCAATGCTTTTTAGGAAGTCGGTATATTCGTTTCCGTTTACCGGGTTACCAGCTTTATGATAATCGTCGATAGCGCGCTGAAACTGTTCTCGCTTTTCTAATAACGCGCGATTTTGAGGAATGAATTTTTCGAAGAGGGTTTCTGCACCTTGCCAAAAGGTGTCTTTATCTACGCCTGTGCCAGGAAGTGCCTGTTCATTAATAAAGTTATCGAGTTGTTCGGCAACCTGTAGTCGGCCTCTAGTAATATATCCTTGCATAACTACCTCTATACATTTATCTGTTCACCCAGTGTAGTGTGTATAGAGATAGTTTTTTAATTTATGGTTTGTATTTCTGCCATATTTTTTGTGAATGTTTAGCCCGCATTCATTTCGCTAGCTACATCGCTGATTAAGCGGCGCAACCAAATGTGACCTGCGTCATGGTGAAGTAGGGCACTCCACGCCATTTTTAGCGCAATAGGTGGTATGTCGAAAGGCGGCTCTTTAATCACCACATCTGGGTCGTGTTTGAATAAACGCGCCGCTTTGCTTGGTAAGGTAGCAATAAGTTTCTGCTTTTTCGCAATCTGAAGCGCTGCATGGTAGTGGCGAGTAAACACCCTAATTGCACGCTGTTTTCCAATTTTGGTTAGCTCAGCGTCAACCCAACCCAATTTTTGTACTTCATTTGGATCAATACCTACACCCACGCCAAACCCAGTTTTACTCACCCAAATATGCTGGGCACTCAAATAGCCTTCTAGGTTGCATTTTTCTACTAGCGGATGGTCGGAACTCATTACGCAGCTAAAGGTGTCATACCAGATAACTTTTTGGTGAAACGACAAAGGCAGTTCATCGAAGCGGTTAATTGCCATATCCACTTTACCTTGCTCGACATCGTGAAACGTCACGTCACTCGGCGTAATAAGGTCAAGCGTAATATTGGGCGCTAAATCCGCCAGTCTTCCAACGAGTTCAAGTAACAAGGTACTCTCTGCATAGTCACTGGTCATAATGCGGAAGGTTCGGTCGCTGGTTAACGGATCGAAATCAGTCTCGGGTTGAATAGAGCTTTCCAATCGACTAAGCACATCGCGAATAATGGGTTGTAGTTCAAGCGCGCGCTTAGTGGGGGTCATCCCATCGCTGGTACGAACTAAAAGCGGATCTTTAAATAGATCGCGAAGGCGCTTCAGGCCGTTACTCATTGCTGGCTGAGTAATGCTTAGCTGGTTTGCAGCTTTCGTTACACTTCCTTCGCGCAACAGCACATCTAAATAAACCAATAAATTCAGGTCGACCTTCGCTATATTCATTATTCTAATGCTCTTTTTAAACCTAATTAAACATAGCTATTATAAAGCTTTTTTATTTCAATGTCAGATAAGCGTTTAGTCTTAAATTGGCCGCCGTTATACCTATAAGGTATTGAAATATAGTTGGTATATTTTTTTTATGAAATTTAGAAAAATATGGCTTTTTTGTTTTATGCAAAAAGCATAAGTGAAGTGAATGACGCGCACAAAAAAAGGGCACCCGAAGGTGCCCTGTAGGAAAGGTTGGGATACTTTCCGTTTAACTCATTGCCTGTTCGCGTTATACGTCGAACTGGTTCATGGTGTTATCTTCACCAGACGCTTTAAGTGCACCTTCACCAGAGAAGTACTCTTTGTGTGTATCACCTAGGTCAGAACCTGCCATCGCTTGGTGCTTAACGCACGCTAGACCTTGGCGAATTTCTTGACGCTGAACACCGCGAACATAAGCAAGCATACCTTCTTCACCGAAGTAACCTTTTGCAAGGTTGTCAGTAGACAGCGCTGCAGTGTGATAAGTCGGTAGCGTGATAAGGTGGTGGAAGATACCCGCTTCACGTGCTGCGTCAGCCTGGAAGCTCTTAATCTTCTCGTCCGCTGCTGCTGCAAGTTCGCTGTCATCATAGTCAGCAGACATAAGTTTAGAGCGGTCATAACCAGAAACGTCTTTACCTTCTTCTGTCCAAGCATCAAATACTTGCTGACGGAAGTTAAGCGTCCAGTTGAATGATGGAGAGTTGTTATAAACCAGCTTTGCGTTTGGTACTTGTTCGCGAATAGCGTTAACCATTTCAGCAATTTGACCAACGTGAGGCTTTTCAGTTTCAATCCAAAGCAAGTCAGCGCCGTGCTTAAGTGACGTTACACAGTCAAGTACTACACGGTCAAAACCTGTGTTGTCTTTAAAGCGGAACAGACCGTTTGGTAAGCGCTCAGGTTTAACCAGCTTGCCACCTTGCTTAAGCACTAGCTCACCTTCAGTTAGGTCTTCAACACCTGCAACTTCAGTCGTTTTAAGGAACGCGTTGTACTGGGCAGCTAGGTCACCTTCTGATGTAGATACTGGGATCTTCTGGGTAAGACCAGCACCTAGTGAGTCAGTACGTGCAACAATTACACCTTCATCAACACCTAGTTCAAGGAATGCATAGCGTACTGCATTGATTTTCGCTAGGAAGTCTTCGTGTGGCACGGTTACTTTACCGTCTTGGTGACCACATTGCTTCGCGTCCGATACTTGGTTCTCAATTTGGATACAGCATGCACCTGCTTCAATCATTTGCTTTGCAAGTAGGTAGGTTGCTTCTTCGTTACCAAAGCCCGCATCGATATCTGCGATAATTGGAACTACGTGAGTTTCGTAATTGTCGATTTCAGCTTGAATCGCAGCTACATCACCACCGTTTTTCTTAGCGTCGTCTAGCTTGTGGAAAAGGTCGCCTAATTCACGCGCATCTGCTTGGCGAAGGAAAGTATAAAGTTCTTCGATAAGCGCAGACACTGATGTTTTTTCATGCATTGATTGGTCAGGAAGAGGACCAAATTCAGAGCGAAGTGCTGCTACCATCCAGCCTGAAAGGTAAAGGTAGCTTTTGTTAGTTGTGCCTTGATGCTTTTTAACTGAAAGCATTTTTTGTTGGCCTACGAAGCCATGCCAGCAGCCTAGTGACTGTGTGTACTGAGACGAATCTGCGTCGTATTCAGCCATGTCTTTGCGCATAATGCTTGCAGTGTAGCGAGCAATGTCTAAACCTGTTTTAAAACGGTTTTGAACCTTCATGCGTGCAGCGAATTCCGGGTTGATACCTTCCCAAGTTCCGTTTTGTGCTGCCTTTAATGTGGCGAAGTTATCAATGTCTTGTTGATATTGCGACATGAGCGTCTCTCCCGACTATAATTAAAATACTTAACGTTGTTTATGTTTACGCTGTAGGGCGTTCCCGTTGATTCCATTTCATCCTAGTGCCGGATTTGGAATAATAGAAATATATATTTTGCATTGTGGTCATTTATTTTGTGAATGGCTGGCGCCGAGAGAAGTCTAGATACTGTAAATCTTTGACACCTATGTTTGGTGGTTTTAAGGCTATGGCGCAGCAGTGGGGCAAGAAGTGGTCGGTAATAAATAACTTACGTAGGTTGCAAATGCTTGCTGGTGTTGACTATTTCGCCTTGCTATTAGCTAAAAGGGTAATAGCTTTGCCGGTGTGAGCAAGGTAAATTTGGGCGTAGAGCTTCACGCTAGAAAATCTTGTCCGATACGAGGGCGCTTTTGTTTTAGCTTGTTGATATATAATATGAAAAGTGGGTGTTATGAGTAGTAGTGTATTGTCGTCAGTTGACCAAAGAACCAAGCTTGTTGGCGAGAACAGGCTTGAGCTTTTGATGTTTCAACTGGGAACGCGACACATTTTTGCCATGAACGTCTTTAAAATTAAAGAAGTTATAAACGTACCTAAGCTCAATATAATGCCGGGTTCACATCACAACCTGAAAGGCGTGATGAACTACCGAGGAAGCTCCATTCCAATTATAGACTTGCGTCAGGCAATCAAAATGCGCGGTGCAGCTACACAAGCAACTGCGAAGAATGTCATTATCACTGAATATAACAGAAGCGTGCAGGGCTTCATTATTGGTGAAGTGAAAAACATAGTGAATACATCGTGGGGAACCATTCAGCCACCCCCTAGCGGCATTGGAAAATCCAATTATTTAACCGCCATAACTCAGGTGAATGTTGAGGGTAAACAAGAGCTGGTAGAAATCATCGATGTTGAAAAAGTACTCGCGGAAATCATCGATTACGACACATCTATCTCTGAAGAAGTGCTAGATAAAGACATTGTTAACCACTTCTTAGGCAAGAAAGTGTTGATAGTAGATGACTCAAGCACAGCAAGAAAACAGATTAAAGATACGTTAGAGCAGCTAGGTATAACAATCATCGAACGTAAAAACGGCGCTGAAGCGTTAGCGCTGCTGAATAAGTGGGCCGATGAGGGGAAGAATCCAACCGACGAAATTTTGCTAATGTTTACCGACGCAGAAATGCCAGAAATGGACGGCTATCGGCTTACTTCTGAAGTGCGTAACGATCCTCGTATGAGCAATTTATTTATAGCACTCAACACATCATTAAGCGGAAGCTTCAACGACGCCATGGTAGAAAAAGTTGGATGTGACAGGTTTATCTCCAAATTCCAGCCCGACATGCTCGTTGACGTGGCACAACAGCGCATGCGCGAATACCTCTCATCACAAAATAAGTAGTCGCTTCCTTCTTTAAAGTTGCTAATTTAATGAGATGACCATCTGGTCATCTCATGCTTGCGTTATTTTGTCCAAAAGCTTTGAGCATCTTGCCAGCCTGCTTTACACTATTACATCTTATCGCTTTGCTAACACCTTTATGATCACCAAAGAATCATTCGCGATAGTATCGTTATTGTTGTATCTGCGGGTATCCAGGCCAGTAGGTACCTTACTTACTCAGGGAAGTTTAAATGATTAAACAATTTGTTCGCACATCACTACTAAGTTGTGCGTCTATTGCTGTTCTTGCGGGTTGTGGTATCACTGAATCTATGACCGAATCAGCAAGTGCAACCGGTACGCAAACTAAAGGTGTACCGAAAAATATAATAATGGTTGTGGCCGACGGTATGGGGCCTGCCTATACCACGGCTTATCGTAATTATGTAGATGACCCGTCAACACCGAATATCGAATCGGTTGTGTTTGACGATATTTTAGTGGGCAATGCCTCCACGTATCCTGCGCAAGTATCTGGTTACGTTACCGATTCAGCCGCTGCAGCAACTGCTCTTGCTACTGGCGTTAAGTCATACAACGGTGCAATTGGTGTTGATGTAAATAAACAACCAGTAAACTCTGTTATGTACCATGCTAAGAGTAAAGGCATGCGTACTGGTTTGGCAGTAACGTCTCAAATTGTTCATGCGACACCTGCGTCATATATTGCGCATAACGAAAGCCGTAAGAACTACAACGAAATAGCTGAAGATTTCTTTGATGTTCGCGTGGACGGTAAGTTTGTCGCTGACGTGATGCTAGGCGGTGGAACGTCTTACTTTGAACGCGATGACAGAGATATTTTGGCGCAGTTTATTGATGCTGGCTACGAATATGCCGATTCATATAACCGTCTGGCTTCAGTGCCTGCGGGAAGTAATGTTCTCGGTCTGTTTGCTCCAGTAGCGCTGCCTGCGGTATTAGATGACAAGCGCAAAAATCGTCTTGAGTACCTAACTCAACATGCTATTAAACACTTAGAAAACGACAATGGGTTCTTTCTTCTCGTTGAAGCAAGCCAAGTAGATTGGGCTGGTCACGCAAACGATATCGCGTCTGCCATGGCTGAGATGCACGATTTAGCGCAAACCATGGAATATTTGCGAGATTATGTAAAAGCACACCCTGACACTCTTGTTATCTTGACGGCGGATCACAGCACAGGTGGCTTAACCATTGGCGCAAACGGCGACTACCGCTGGAGCCCTGAACATCTTAAGTCTATGTCAGCCTCGGTAATGACAATTGCTTTAGAGATGGCAAATGAAGAGAACCCTGGCGAATTTGTGGCGCAGAAGCTTGGCTTGTCGTTGAGTGAAGAAGAGCTTGCCACGCTAGATAGCGTATCAAACCAAGATGATGAAACTCGCTTCATGGCAGTAAAAACCTTCTTAGACACCAAAACAAACACGGGGTGGACAACAGGCGGTCACACTGGTGTAGATGTTGAAGTATTTGCTTTTGGCGCTGGTTATCAATCGCTTATGGGGCAAATTGATAACACGGATATTGCAAAAACAATCTTCAGTTTTATCGATAAAAAACAGCCAGTAATAATCGATTCCGATTCAAATAAAGTATCAGAAAAGGTATCGACCAACATTGAGCTTACGTCAGACGAAGATGATGATGGCTTGTGTGACTTTAAGGAAGATTGGCGCTGTAACTAATCGCTACATTGTTTGTATAGAAATTAAAGCGCCAGCGTTTTTATAACAAGGCGCTTTATTTTTATCTGTGGTAAGCAGGAAAGGGGAACTATGAAAAACGAAATGCTGGCACTACTTCAAGATATCTATGATGAAGTTGAGCCCATGTTGGGCATGGGAAAAGTTGCCGACTACATCCCTGCGTTGGCCACGGTTAATCCACGGCAATTTGGCATTTCAATTTGCGATACAAACGGTCAAATAACGTCGATAGGCGATGCGAGCGTTCCTTTTTCTATTCAAAGTATTTCAAAAGTCTTTAATCTTGTTTTAGCCATCAACCACTACGGTGAAACCATGTGGGAGCGAGTTGGATGTGAGCCATCCGGCCTGCCGTTTAACTCTCTTGTACAGTTGGAATATGAAAACGGTATTCCCCGCAACCCCTTCATTAATGCCGGTGCGCTGGTGGTCAGTGATATGGTGCAATCTCGGTTCGCTTCGCCTCATATTGCCATGCGAGATTTCGTAAGACGCTTAAGCTGTAATGGCGATATTGTGGTGAATAAGGTGGTGGCAGAGTCTGAATACGAGCACCGTTCTCGCAATGCAGCAATGGCATATTTGATGAAAGCCTACGGAAATTTTGAAAACGAAGTGGAAGATGTGCTTCGTAATTATTTTCACAACTGTGCGCTAGAAATGAGTTGTGAGGACTTGGCGCGCTCAACGAGCTTTCTTGCTAACGCAGGTTTTTCTACTTGCGCAAATGAAAAGGTGTTAACGCCTTATCAAACTAAGCAGGTGAATGCGCTCTTAGCAACC
Organism: Alteromonas sp. KUL17; assembly: GCF_006538305.1. Taxonomy (NCBI): domain Bacteria; kingdom Pseudomonadati; phylum Pseudomonadota; class Gammaproteobacteria; order Alteromonadales; family Alteromonadaceae; genus Alteromonas; species Alteromonas sp. KUL17. The sequence goes on along the minus strand of NZ_BJKJ01000005.1, from coordinate 18,833 downwards.
AGCGGTATGTATGACGAAGCTGGGAGCTTTGCTTTTAAAGTAGGCCTGCCTGGTAAAAGTGGCGTAGGTGGAGGCATAGTGGCTGTTGTACCAGGACGCTTTTCAATTTGCGTATTTTCGCCAGCGCTTAATAGCGTGGGTAATTCTCAGCTAGGTGTGGCGGCTTTGACATCGCTAAGTGAACGCATCAATTGGTCTATTTATTAGGGGCTATTGCGCTTCGCTGTATATCAAAGGTCAACAGGCCTCAGTAGCCTGTCAATTCCATAAAGCCGCTCCCTGAGTGGGAGCCTTTTATTTCTACTCGCCCTTCGTAATAGGGAAATAAGCTGTTATTCCATTGCTTTTCTTTAAACGGGTTTACAGTAACGTCAATATCTTTTATTGGTATTTGAATGCGCCAAAAGGTGGGGACAGCGCGAGCTACTCCCCCCTCGTTGATAGTTTCATAGGCCCTTGGCGTAATTGATACGTTGGCTTGCTCTATGGTTTCTTTCGTGCCATTTTTCGCTATATAGCTAGCCGTTGTGAATATTTCGCTGCGTTTGCTTTTGCTATTTTTCGTGTTTTTATTCATGGCGTGCATGCGAAACGCCATCAATTTACTTCCATCGTCTAAATGCAGCGAGAACCAATCCCATCCCATGGCTTCACTGTTGGCTAGGTGGCTCGTCCACTCGTGATCAAACCAGCCTTTACCCGTAACTTTTACGCTATTGCCCTCTATGTTTAACGTACCCTCCGCGTTAATGAACGGCTGGCTGTAATAGTAGGAGCGAAGGCGTTCGTCCTGTGTTTTTTTACTGTAGCCATTATCACCCTGTTTGATGAAAGGCCCATAGGTATCTAGATTAAGCGCGACTTTGACGGCGCTAAGGCCCGGTGTATCATTTAATTCTGATAAGCTGTCTGCAGTGGGAGCGGGGATTTTTCCACGTGTTTTAACCGAATGATGCGCGTTGCTTTGCCCGAAAGCGAAAGTTAACACGGATGGGAACATAGCTTTGCTTTCTGCACCTGTTTGGACTTCCGCCTGTGCCGCTTTCCAAACCCAATCGTCAATCACTGTCGTAAAGGGTTGTTGATTCACAAAGGCATTACCTACGCCTCCGCTTGCAAAACGTTCTTCGAAATAATGCTGTTCAGCGGTGTGTAGCGAAGCATGTCCCATCCACTGCTGGCCATTGCTCCAATTTCTTGCGATATGGCTATTAGCGTTAGTATGGAGGTTATCTTCAGAGCTATGACTAGCACTACTTTCGGCGCTACCTTCAGCACTCTTTTTAGCATTAGCCCTAGCGCTTTGATGGGCGACTAGCTCAGTATTGAAACGAAAAAGCGTATATTGAAGGCCAAACTCTTGCCCGTCTTCAGCGCTTAACACAAACGTGAGGTACCACCACTCTAATTGAAAATCGGGATGACTCATGTGATCGCGCGGTAATGCAACAGTATAGCCCCGCTGTACTGGCGTAAAGGCGTCGCTCGACTGCATGTTTCCAAAAAAGCCGTTTGGCGTGGAGGTTCCCAGAGTTTCGTTTTCATCTTTTGGGTTTTCAGTACATGCACTCAACGTGAAAAAAATAGCTATAAGTACTAAAAAGGTGTTGGCTTTAAATCGCAAAAACGTGGTGTTGGCACTACCTAAATGGTTTTTCATAGCTGAACTTCCTGCCTTAAATCAATTTTCGGCTTAAGTTTTCCTAAAGGTAACAACAGCACCAGCGAAACGATAAGCAGCGATAACCCGACGCTAGAGAGAATAACCTGTGCATTAAGTGATAGCGGGTACACCCAGTTAAACGCATGTCGGTTTACTTGTTGAATAAAAACATAGGCCAAGTACACGCCGAAAGGAACGGCGAGCAAGGCTGAAATAAAACAAAGCAGCAGATATTGCGCAAACAGAGAAGCTTTTACTTTGAGCTGACTAACGCCAAGGGCACGCAATACAGATAACTGCGCTGCGCTGCCTATGGTTAGCACCGTCAGCGAAACAGCGAAGGCGACGCCCGCCACCAATAGGGTGGTAATGTTAAGGCCGTCGGTTAATACAAAGGTACGATCAAATGTCTGCATAGAGGTATCTAACAGCGCTTGTCGGGTATAAAGGGCAATTTCGCGGTGTTCCCCTAACTGTGATTTTAGCTGCTGTTCGAGGATGTCCTTTCCATAGGTGCTTTGTTTGTTGTCGCCTATTACGTTAGTCTCAATAGGCGGCTCTGGGTAAATAGCCACTACACCGGAAAAAAGTTGATCCCTGATAAGGACATCGTTTCGATTAAATGAGGGAAGAGGCACTAATATTTGCCCGTTCAGGTTACCGTAGTCGGGATAAATCCCCAGTACTTTCCATTGAGGCGTCGCTGCAAATACGTTTGAGTTCGACGAACTGCTTTGTGAGCCTTGTGTTGGGTCAGTAGTTTTATCTTGTGGCGAGCTATACGCCTCGTTAGATGTATTAATCGCCGAAGAACTTGAATTCGCAGTTTTACGAAGGCGAATATTTTCTATATCTAGCGTGTGTCCTAACTTTGCGTTAAGGGCAAACGCTAATTGCTGATTGATGAATACCCCTTTCCCTTCTGTAAACTCACGCCACACTGTGTTGAGGTCGTTGTTTATTACATCATCGAGGACAAGCGCCTTTTTACCGCTTTGGTGAACGGGGTAGCTACTGATAGAAACGTAGGTGGGCGGGTTGTTACTGACTTCACGTATTTCTTTATGTATCTCTTTATGTGTCTCTTTTTGAGCATGTGAGCCAATAACAGCTCCCTCAGCCTTAAGTAAAGGAGTTAAAGCAAGTAGCGGTAACGTTTCGATACGACTAAGTGGCGCGTCGGTGTACAAATAGAAAGGCGCGTAAAGCCTTTGCGTTAACCACTGTTCAGTGGCGTCTCTAAAGCTGTCCGTCATGGTATTCATACCAATATTTGCGGTAAGCGCGATAAAGAATGCACAAACGGCAAGACGGGTTTTACTGGACAGTAAATGCATATTAGCAATGACGTAGTGAAACACGGGCCACTGTCTTGGTACAAATCTAGTCAGCAGCTTAGACAAAATGGGTAACCAAAGAAGTACTAGTGCGCAGCTGGTAAGAAGCAACAATGCAACAAAGAAAAGTGCTGAAGCAGTAGAAGATACAAACCCCTCAGCGATAAATAACAGTAGTAGGGCACATAATGAGATAAGACCTACGGCAAATTGGCCTAACGCATTTTCTTTTTTGACAGGCGCTACGGTTAGGGAATTTGAAAGCTTAATGATAGAAACTAACGAAAAAACAACCAGCGATATAAAGGTCGTTGTTAATGCGAAGCCGAAGGTGAAAAGCAGATTAACGTCTGGGTTAACAAATACGGCGTTAAACAATGACGTAAATGTACCGTTTATCACAGGTGACAACCATGAAGCCGCTTGAAAACCGATGAACATGCCAATTGGAATACTTATTACGCAGTAAACAAGCAACTCGGTGAATAGGGCAATGCTTAAAATTCGCTGAGATATGCCCAGCTGCCGTAAACGAATGATATTGGGTAGCCGCGTGCGGTACATTAAGTTTAGCGCGTTAAGTACGATAAAAAGCGCCACAACGCCCATCAGTCCACTCATTGCCCAAAGATTTAGTCTAAAACTATCTGGCAACGAACCGGTGTCATTGTCTGTATTGCTAGTGGTTTGCTTTACAGGTATTCCAAGTAGGGTTTCTATTTGGGTTAAATGCTGATGTGATAGCGGTGAAAGTGCAATAAGCCCGGAAAGTGGGACGTAAGCTTTCTGTTGCTTTGCTTGTTTCTCTTGCGCGCGTTTAGCATTGTCAGGAATAACAGGCTTAACAGGTTCATCATTCTCAATCGTTACCCCGCCTCTGTAAAACTCATCGATAGAGATCAAAATTGTATTTTGCGGAGCAAAGCTGCTCACATACGCGCTTACCGTTGCAGGCCAATAGGGACTTGGCGCGGATTTTTTATCGGTTTCATTGAGCGTGTCGTGACAGGCCAGTTTTGCGTTCGTTAAGGGGTGAATAAGCCCATTTACAGCGAAGTCGCCCCCAGAATTTGAGCGCAATTCGCGTCCCGCTGGCGTCTGCTGGTTTTCCATTTCACTAAATTTCTTCGCATTTTGCGATAAATAGGATAGTGAAACAGCGCTATCGTTTAGGGCAGGCGCCTCAAAACCTCTCGTTCTAAATGCACTTCCTATAAGAGGCTGAGTATCAACACCAAGTAATGTGAGAGTTGTTACTGTGGGCTCGCTGCCATTGCACGATAGGGTAACGTCTCTTTCAGCTATCGCAACAAGCTGGGTAAAACCCTGCTTGCGAAGCGTGGCGTAATCGCTTTGCGTAAAGCGAGCTCTACTGTCTGCTGGGGTGATGATACTGCCCAAGGTAAGCCCTTGCTTCGACTGTAATAGTTCACCTTGTGTGGCGCCTTCGTTTATAAGCAAAACGGTAACCAAGCCAGCATTGGCCAGTATAATTGCGGCCATAATGAGCAAAGGTTCCCACGGCCTGTGCCTTGCCATTGCAAGTAAGCTAAAGAGCGCTAACAGTAAAGTGCGCAGCACGTTATCTTCCTAATTGCTGTTTTCGGTGTCTTTTTCAAAGGGCGCATATCACTAACGTTTTTCACCTGTAATTAGCTTTCTGCTACTGGTGAAGACAAGGTTTGTCTCTGGACTTTCACAATTCACACTCTCTAATACCCCTTTGTGTAGTCGCAAAGCGGCGTCTGCTTTTACCGCGACGTCTTGGCTATGAGTAACCACAACAAGAGAAGTGTTGGCCTCTTTACAGGTTTTAAAGAGTAAGTCAGACACGGTTTCGCTGGTGGTTTCGTCTAAATTGCCGGTGGGTTCGTCGGCCAAGATAAGCGAGGGGCGATGTACAAGTGCTCTAGCAATGGCACAGCGCTGCTGTTCACCGCCAGATAACTGACTTAGCGGCTTTTGCGCTAGGGGTAATATCCCAAGTTGCTCCATTAACGCTAATTGGTAGTCGTCATCTACATTACCTTTTAGCCTTGCAGTAAAAGCAATGTTGTCCCACGCATTAAAGCAGTCGAATAAATTGAAGCTTTGAAACACAATACCTAAATGCTGTTTGCGAAAATTATCAATATCCTTCGCTTTAAACGTATTATCGAGTTTGCTATTGCCAGCAATCGACAATCCATTTACCGCAATATCTCCACCGTCGGGCGTCTCAAACCCAGCAATAAGCGATAGCAAGGTTGATTTACCGCAGCCAGAAGCCCCCTGAATACTCACCGATTCACCTGTCTTTACAGTAAGGTTAAGATTGTTGATGAGCGGAGCCCCTGTCTGTGAAAAAGATTTCTTTAAGTCTTTTATTGTCAGCATAATTCGCCGTTTCGTATTGAACCGTCTTAGTGTGAACATGAAGGCGCGAGAATGCATGCTATACGCAATACGCAATATTCAGCGCTCATGGCGTAATGCTAGAGATGCTATGCGCGCTTTAAATTAGCGCCTACATGTTCTAATAGAATGGGTTATTTTTATCATTGAGAGTATACGTAATACCCACGCTTTTTGGTTAAAAGCGGTGCGGAAATTTGATGGGGTCAAACTCTTATGCGTCTAAAGATATTGCTTTGGTGGCTTAGGATACTAGATATGTAACTGCTTTAGTTGCAGAGAAGGGTATGTTAAATACAAAAAGGGGCGTTAAGCCCCTTATCAATTGTCTTTCTACTGATTGATAAAGTTATCGAGTTCTTCGCCAGTAATTTTTTTGATTTGAGCAAATAAATACCAGAGCGCTGCAATAAGCAAAATCATGCTCGGGATCACAATAACTGGGTAGCTAAGCGCAGTCATTCGGCCAAGTTCTTCAGTGTAGGCCGTTGTGCCAGGCTCACTGACCAAAATCATTTTAGCTAAAATATAGTTAAGTGCAGAAGAGAGGAAAAACGAACTCGCTACGATGTAAGAGCTAACCGCGACTTTCTTTTTAAACTCGCTCTGTTTTCCTTTCGCATCAAGAACTTGGTTTAGGTGTGGCCAGTTTATGATTTGGTCGTTCAAAATAAGCATTTTGACCAAGGGTTTATTAGAGTATTGGGTGACCAGTACTGCGATACCGATAATGCCTGGGATAGCGGCTTCTTTTATCGCAATATACTCGGCAGGCAGTTTTAGTAAGCTAAACCCACCAGTAAGTAGTACGCTGATAATGCCTAAAATGGAAAAGCCGTTGACCTTTCCCGACTCTTTTAAATCCCATAGGCCATAACCAATAGGAAAGCTGAGTGCCGCCACAATGCTCCACGCAGGGCCTAGGTAATCTTCCGAACTTGCATAGCTCATAAGCACCACAGGAATAACAATGTTAAACGCGAGGTTGCCGAAAAAGCCTTGGTTTTTTTGTGTAGGTTCTTGAACTGCTGACATATCTAATTACAACGTCTTATCTTGAGGCTAATTATACGTAAACTAATTAGCGTGCCCAGTGCCATGCGGCAAATAAGCCACCAATAAAGCCAAACAGATGATATTCAAAGGAAATAAATTTGGATGTGGGAAGCACACCAACCAGCATTCCTCCGTATAGCGCCGCAACCACAAGTGAGATAAGTAAATACCGTACTTTATTACTTCGAAAACCTGCTAGTACAAGGAAACCAAAATAGCCATATACCATGCCGCTCGCGCCAATATGCGTAGCGCTTCTACCGAAAAGCCACACGCCTAAACCACCAATAAGCAGTGCGCTTAGCGTAGCGATAAGAAACGTGCGTTTTCCCCACTGCATAGTAAGCCACATGAACAGCAAAAGAGGCACCAAGTTAGCCATCAAATGCGTGGGTGTACCGTGAAGGAAAGGGGCTGTGAATATATATGGCAAGGTTGAAAGTGTACGAGGCACTACACCAAACTGATTAAGTACATTGCCGGTAAGTAAGTTTGCTACTTCTATTACGATTAACAATGCACCTAGCGTCAGTAGAACGCGAATTTGGAAAGAAAGCGGCTTCATCGAACGCACCTAAAGTAGATTACAAAATAATATGAGGAAGGTAGCGAGAGAGATCTTGGGTAATAGCAGATGCATCTTCTCTTACTGAAATACCTGCTGGCATGTCATCTACCAACCAACTACCTATGAGTGTATGGTTACCTTCAAAAACGGGTAAAGGTTCAAATGCTTGAACAATATAGCCTTCTTCGCCGTAAGGACCATCGCTAAGCCTATTCTCAATTCCACCTTCAATGATTGAAACATTCGCGCCTTCCCTAGAAAACAGAGGCTTTTTAATCCACTTTCCTGATAGTGTGTTTGTTTTTATTTCATCTGAAAAATAAGCGGGAAGCAGGTTAGGGTGGCCTTCAAATTTCTTCCAAAGCTGAGGAAGCAAGGCTTTATTGGAAATTATCGATTTCCATGGGGGCTCTATCCAATTAACTTGGGCATCTTCTAACACATCGCCAAACTCTTCGCGCAGCATAAACTCCCAAGGATAAAGCTTGAAGCAGTCTGTAATTGGCGCGTCTTGAAGATCGGTAAAAACGCCCGTGTCCGCTAACCCAATGTCTTCAATAAAAACGAATTCAGCTAAAAGCCCGGCCTCTGTAGCGCAGTCTTGTAGGTACTGCACTGTTCCGCGGTCTTCTACGGTATCTTTACAACACGCCATGTGCAGTTGATTAATGTTGTAGTGCAATGCTATTTCGCGAAAGCGATGAACTAGTTTTTCTTGCAAGCTATTGAACTGATCAGCGTGCAGGGCGAGTTTGCCGGCATCCACATTTTGTGAAAGCCACAGCCACTGCCAAAACCCAGATTCATACAAGCTGGTGGGCGTATCTGCATTATTTTCTAGCAGCTTAGCTGGCCCTTTGCCGCTGTAGACAAGGTCAAGGCGTGAATACAAACTGGGGGCTCTTTCCTGCCAGCTGTCTCTTACTAAGTCCCAATGTTGCTCTGGAATTCGAAAACGAGTAAGTAATTCCTCACTATTAACCACATCTTCGGTCACTGCCAAGCACATTTGATGTAGCTCGGCTGTGGGGTCTTCAATGTCGTTTTCAATTTGCGCTAGCGTGAATTGGTAGTAGGCACTTTCATCCCAATAAGGCTCGCCATACATGGTGTGGAAATGAAAACCAAACTCGTTAGCCAACTGCTGCCAGCCCTTGCGAGGCTGGCAAGGCATTCTAAACATAGTTATCCGCCCCAGCCGCCCTTACGGCTGCTGCTACCCCAAGACGATTTTGCACGAACGCTGCTACCAAACCCGCCTCGTTTCATTGTGCGGTTCACGGTAGGCTTAGGCTTATAAACGTCTTTGTTTACGCGATATTTTCTTTTGCGAATGTCACCGTCGAACACATAGCCGTCTGCCGTTATCCAGCGTGAACGAAACGGTGAATTATATGAATAGGAAGTATATAAGGGCTGTGAGTAATAGCGATTTGGCGATAGCAGAGAGCTCACCATGTAGCCTGCCATGAACGGCATGAAAAAGCTGCCGCTACTATTATTCACATATTGGCACTGGTTAGGGCCAAATTCATGTTCGCAGTCGTACTCAGAGCTAAAGCGCGGACTGGTGCGCATGGCCTCGTCGACAGCTGTCTGGTAGGCAGCTTCACAACGCTCTACTGCATCAGGAAAATCCTGTTTACAGTCTTCTAGTGAGGTGTAAATGGTGGCGTCTTCTTTTTCGCCGCCACAACCACTTAAAATAACGCTGGCCACACCCAATGCTAAAGGCTTCACGCTAAAACCTTTGCGCATGCGACCAAGGTCAATATGTTTGGTGCGTTTTAATGCGGGCTTTTCACCTTGCACGCTATCAACAACATCAAGCTGAGTGTTTCGTTTATCAGTCATCGCTGCCCCCTTAATAGGTCATGCAAGCGGCATTGAGTAAGCCTACGGCAATAGACATGCTGGCAAGCATAACACCCGCAGAAACTTCGTTATTGTTTATGCGCTCAGCGATTTTCGGCATAAAGCTAAAACGCAAAATGGCAAACGCTAGGGATTGTGCAATCACAGCAACAAGCGCCCAAATAGCAAAATCTACTACAGCAACCGAGTTTGAAGCTGCGCTGCCAAGGGCGATAGCAAAACCGATTATAGCACCACCAAAACCGATGGCAGCGGCAACGTTTTTCTCTTCTTTTACCAGCTTCCATTCATCGTGAGGTGTGACCAATGCGTACACCAATTTGAAGATAAACAAAAAAACAATCGACAAGCCGAAGTAAAGCGCAAAGTTATCAAGGCCAGCCAAAGATTGCATGATCGTATCCATAGTTATTCCCTTTTTATTAACCGTTTATAGTGATATCTGCAGGTTCAACATCAAACCCCGTTGAAATCACCAAACATCTATCTAAATTATTACCAACTTGCTTTTCTTCACCCACAACAAGCAGGGTTTCAACTCTATCGTTACTGATTGGGCGTTCGTACAGCATCATGAACTGATCAGTGGTACTCACATCACCATCTTCTTCATAGGTAGTTTCAGTGACGGCAACAGGCGGTGACTCATCGCCCACTGCCCCCCACACGCGGGTATAGACCTTGCCGTCAAGCTCATAGGTGGGCTGGCTGATAATGTTTTTCAAGCATTCGTTCCACTGAGCAGTATTACCAATGGTTTTCGTTTCATAAAAGTGCCACAGCTTAACATCGGTAATGTGATTTTCAGACAAGCCGCCGTCGGTGACCACCTGTAAAAATCCATCGTCGTCGGTGTAAAAGCGAAGCAGAGTGCCACCTGTATCTATGGGCGCTTCACCTACCGCTTGAATTAATTGAGAACGGGCTGCACCTTCAATAGTGAGCTCCGGTTCTAATAGCGAAAGTTTCAAGTTATCTAACTCGAAAGAGCCACCTAAATAAAGCCCCATTATTTCTGGCGACTTAGGTTTTTTAGGTTCTGATTTTTTAAATAATTTACTAAACATGTTTACGCCTCTTAATCAGCGTCTAGAGAAGACCAGTTAATTGCGTTAATGCGGCGCTCAGCAATGTAAAACAAAGTGTCGCCCGGGTTTAACGTAACGTCCAACGGTGGGTTTACTACCATTTCTTTCACAAGGCCATTTGGCGCATAACCAATAAAGATGGCATCGTGTTTACGTTTCAAGTTAATAAATAACTTAGCAACAGAAATGGCGTGGCTACTTTCTGGGATTTTTACTGAAAATTGCGCCTGGCCTTCTTCAATACTCAGCAAGTCGTGATGAAGCATACTTGAACCAGGATCAAAAGCGGCTTTAACTAACATTTCTATTGCCACGCTCGGTGTACACTCCACTTTAGGGCAGTGATCCTGAAGTAAGCTGACTAGGCTATCATCATCAAAATAAGCCACCTGATGTGCATCAGGATTACGCTTAGTACAATACAGTGCGGTAGTCATGGTGACATCGTCTTGTGGGTTATCGATAAGAATAGTTCGGGCGGTGGACACGCAAGCGCGATCCATATCTTCGTCTTTGTTAAACGAATCTACCTTCACGAACTCAATCACGCCAGGCATGGGATTAGTGATATCGGCCTTCACGCACAGCACAATATCGGGGCGCTCTGGCATGGCATCGCGTTCTTGAAGTATTAAATCAAGCAGCAACATAGTACGCTGCTCATTCCACCCAATTACTAAGATATGTTCATCTAGCATCAAGCTGTTCATACCCAACAATCCTTTCTTCCACGTTAATGAAACCCAAGCTGCAATCCGGCCAATTACCATGGCGAAGATACTCAAACCAAGCGGTATGACGTAAAGCGCTACAACCAGTTTTCCCGCTGGCGTGACGGGAGATAAATCACCATAGCCCACTGTAGAGGCGGTGACCGCCAGCCAGTAAATAAAGTCGGCGTTGGTAATTAAATCGTGCTCGTCTGCAGCGTAAAGTAGCCAATAGCTTGTTACTGCGTAAAAGGCGGTGGCACCGACAATAGTGTACCAGCGTGATTCTGCAAAATATTGCAGCATGATTTTTCGCAGTTTTATCCATGGAGACATAAAAGAAACAGCCCTTGTTATGCGTGCCCTTACTCTGCCTTGAAGTACTTGATTTGTCTAGGTTAGCGCTTTACTTAACGGTAATTTACGCAGGAAATTATTGTAACAAGAATTAAAAATGGGAGCGCGTAGCTCCCATTTTTCTCACTTACTTGCCTAGAATTCGCGCTAGCTCGTCATCGGCCGAGGTTTTACCCCCTTTAATGCCCGCTTCGGCTAGACGTTTTTCTAGATCGCTGCTCGATTCATTATTTGCTAACTCTTCTGCAGCTTGTAGCTCAGCATTACGCATTTTTTGCTTATCTTGAATACGTGACAGTGACTCTGTCGCCGTTTTCATTTTGCTATTCGCACCCATGTGGCGTGAAGAAACCGCTACTTGCGCCTTCTGAACGCTTTCAGTGGCTTTTACCATATCCACTTGCTGCTCTAAGCGACGTAAATTCGCTTTCGCCTGTTGGATATTTTGTGCCAGCTGCTTTTCTGACTGCTGGAACTGATCAAGATATGTTTGTTCTTGGTCTCGTTCTTCTTTAAGTTCAGACACCTTTTGCGCACAGTCTAGCGCGAGTTGGCGGTCGCTATCGATGGCCTTGCGCGCGTGAGCTTCGTATTCCGCAATTGACGAATTGAAGCTATCCACTTTTTGCTGAGAAAGTTTACACTTTGCCAAGATTTGGGTACGTGCATGGTCTGACTTACGCAATTCTTCTTTGGCTTCTCTAATTTCTTGTTCCAGAATTCGAATAGCCTGACTGTCTACGACAGATTGAGCAGCTTCGGTTGCACCACCTTTTACTGCAGTTACTAATTTTTTCCACACTGACATTCGCTTCTCCTTAGAAGTAAATTTTAGTTAAGGTGTGTTTCGTAGGCATCTAAGAAAGATGCAACATTCTGAAACAGGGTTTCCACTTCAATAACGATACTTTCGGCTTTTGACTGGGCACTTAGCGCACCAAAGGCAGTGTAGTACTCTTCACCACCAATGTTTGAAATGCCTACCGTGGTCAAAGGGAACACCATATGAGTAGACAATATTTCATGATCTAGCGCTGGCTTATCTTTTACTTCCGACGCTGCAAACAAAAGACTCTCTACTAAGATCTGCTCTCCGCTGATAGCAAGCCAGGCGTCTATGCCGTCTTGATTAGCAATAAGTAAGCAGTTTTCCTCACGTGTTACCACAAAGTCATCATGCTCTTTAAATAAGGCTTCGATGCTTTCCAGTTCCCAGCTCATACCTTTCTCCTTTAGTTATTAAAGCGATAGTTGTGAAAATGAATGTCGTGTAAGTGGTGTGTTATACAACTGCACTTTATTAAAAACAGATACTTTGCTGTATTAACCACCGAAGTTACTGTAACGACTATTTTCATCTTCGCCAATATCTAGACTTGCAGTGTAGACCTGTTGTGCCATAATCGTCAACATTAAATGCATGCTATAAGTGTAAAAAAGTGTGTTTTTGTAAAATATATATCACATTTATGTGGTTTTGGGAGGCTGTGTGAACACTGGAAATACGCAAGGTGCTAAAAATGCGTGGCGGCAAACGGTAGCAAGAGTCGTGAAATCTGAGATGTCTGTGCGAGGCGTAAAATATCAAGCGTTAAGCCAAAGGCTGGAAGAGATTGGTGTGGAGCAAAGCGCAGATAACCTTAGAAATAAAGTAAATAAAGGTATTATGGGCGCCGATTTACTTCTGCAGATTTTGTACGTGTTGAAGGCGCGTCCATTAGATGCGGCGCTTTTAGAGGAAATCTTAACTGATCTTCAGCAATAAACAGCGTAAAATACCGCCGTTTATAAGATATCGATATTCAACTAACCTGTCGCGCAGAGGAATCGAAGCTTCGCAATAACGTTGCGATGAGTGAAGGTAGGCAGGGAAAATAAGCAGATAAAAAAATACCCAGCAAGTGCTGGGTACGAATGATAAGGAATGTTTATGGGAGAACATCATCACTATCTGTAGGTATCTTAACCGTTTAAGGAGTTAAGTGCTATTTAATAAATTGAATTGTACGTATATTGTTCAATATAAAGTTATTTTATAATATACGTTAACATTTAATTTGTTGATAATTAACATTTTTGTTTTTATTTTGACTTTGGCTTAATCTGTAGATCTATTTTTATTAGCCTTTAGTTGCAACTTAAATAGCACTTAATGTTCTACTTTTGTCTAACTTTTATGCCGTAATTTAGTCGTATTTATGAAACTATCAGATTTTAGCTTCGAGCTACCCGAAAAACTTATCGCCAAATACCCAACTCAGCAACGTACAGCGAGTCGCTTGTTACATTTAGATGGGAAGACTGGCAATGTAGCGCACACGATGTTCGCTGACATGCTGAAATTTGTAGAGCCGGGTGACCTCTTGGTGTTCAACAATACGCGAGTTATTCCTGCACGTTTACTGGGCAAAAAGGAAACGGGTGGTCAGGTTGAGGTGCTGATCGAGCGCATCACATCAGACAATACAGCGTTAGCGCATGTTCGCGCGAGCAAGGCGCCTAAGCCTGGATCTAAGCTGATTCTTGAAGAAAAAGTGAATGTTACGGTGACAGGGCGAGACGATGCGCTATTTATTTTACAGTTTGACCACGATGAGACCGTATTAACGCTGCTGGAAGCCCATGGCCACATGCCGCTACCTCCTTACATCGACCGTCCCGATGAAAGTTCAGACAAAGAGCGCTATCAAACCGTTTACAATCAAAAGCCGGGCGCGGTTGCGGCGCCTACTGCAGGGCTACACTTTGACGATGCAATACTGGCTGCGTTAAAAGAAAAAGGCGTGAATTTGGCCTTTGTAACTTTGCACGTTGGCGCGGGTACATTCCAGCCTGTGCGCGTTGATAATATTCAAGAGCACAAAATGCACGCAGAGTTCGCCGAAGTACCACAAGACGTTGTTGACGCTGTTCTAACCACAAAGGCCAACGGTAAACGTGTTATTGCAGTGGGTACAACCTCTGTACGCTCTTTGGAGTCAGCGGCAAAGGCAAGTGCAGAGCGCGATGACGAGGAAGTTATTGCACCATTTAACGAAGATACAGAGATTTTTATCTACCCTGGTTTTGAGTTTAAAGTGGTAGACGCAATGTTCACCAATTTTCACCTTCCAGAGTCCACGCTAATGATGTTAATTAGCGCATTTGCTGGCAAAGAGAATGTCATGAAGGCTTATCAAGAAGCGATAGAGAAAGAATATCGATTCTTTAGCTACGGTGATTCTATGTTTATTGAACGCGCCTAAGCACATTCGCCCGAGGACATTAGGCGTTTAAATCGGTGTTTTGCAGGCCTTTCTAGCTTAGTTATGGATAAACATAGATACGGGGCATGATCTCAGCCGAATTACTGGTATAATCGCCGCCAATTTATTTTTATACCCAGCGCAAAAGCGCAACAAAGTGGGAATGCTTTCACATGCAATTTGAGTTGTTAAAAACCGAAGGCCGAGCACGACGCGGTCGTTTGGTGTTTGAACGCGGTGTTGTTGAAACCCCAGCGTTCATGCCCGTAGGTACATACGGTACTGTTAAGGGAATGACCCCTGAAGAATTAAAAGACAGCGGTGCACACATCTGTCTTGGAAACACGTTTCACCTGATGCTTCGTCCTGGTACAGGCATTATTCGCCAGCATGGCGACCTGCACGACTTCATGAATTGGGACAAGCCAATCCTTACGGATTCGGGTGGCTTCCAAGTGTTTAGCTTGGGTGATTTGCGTAAAATTACCGAAGAAGGTGTAACATTCCGCTCTCCGATAAACGGCGAAAAGATCTTACTTACGCCTGAAAAATCGATGGAAGTTCAGCGCGATTTGGGCTCTGACATCGTGATGATTTTTGATGAGTGCACGCCGTACCCCGCTACTGAACAAGAAGCGCGCGTTTCAATGGAAATGTCGCTACGTTGGGCCAAACGTAGTAAAGAAGCCCATGGCGATAACCCAGCAGCACTGTTTGGTATCATTCAAGGCGGTATGTACGAAGGTCTGCGCGACGTTTCACTTGCTGGCCTTGAAGCTATTGGCTTCGACGGTTACGCCATTGGTGGTCTTTCAGTAGGTGAGCCGAAAGAAGATATGATCCGCATTATCGATCATACCGCACCTAAAATTCCGGAAGATAAACCTCGCTATTTAATGGGCGTGGGTAAACCTGAAGATTTGGTTGAGTCTGTGCGTCGCGGTATCGATATGTTCGACTGTGTAATGCCTACGCGTAATGCGCGAAACGGTCACCTGTTTGTGACTGAAGGCGTAGTGAAGATTCGCAATGCGAAACACAGAAACGACACCTCGCCATTAGATGAGAATTGTGATTGCTACACTTGTAAAAACTATTCTCGCTCTTATCTACATCATTTGGACAAGTGTAACGAAATCTTGGGTGCGCGCTTAAACACCATCCACAACCTTCGCTACTATCAGCGTGTGATGCAGGGTCTTCGCGATGCGATTGACGCAGGTACGCTTGATGAGTTTGTACAAGAATTTTATGAACAAAAAGGGTTGCCGGTTCCGGCACTATAACAACGATAATATTTGGGGAATTTTATGAGCCTATTTATCTCTAACGCTTACGCACAGTCTGCTGGTGCGCCGCAAGGTGGCGGCATGGAAATGATCATCATGCTAGCTGTATTTGGTTTAATCTTTTACTTCTTGCTTTACCGTCCACAGGCTAAGCGTGTAAAAGAGCATAAAAACCTAGTATCGTCACTAAGCAAAGGCGATGAAGTGTTAACACAAGGTGGTTTGGTTGGAAAAATCACTAAAGTGTCAGAAGAAAAAGACTTCATTGAAGTTGCACTTAACGATTCAAACAACATCGTTGTTCAGAAGTCTTCAGTAACTGCTGTGCTGCCTAAAGGCACGATGAAGTCACTGTAAGTAACAAAAGCCGGGGCCGGGACGCTTCCCGGTACTGGCACGAAAGGATTATCCAGTGCTAAACAAAAACTCTATTTGGAAAGTACTGAGTGCACTCATTGTGGTTGCAATGTGTGCACTTTATGCGCTTCCTAACATTTACGGTGAAGATCACGCCGTACAAATCTCAGCAGGCCGTGACGCTGTGGTAACTGACGCCACTGTGGAACAAGTAAAAGCCGCGCTAAGTGAAAAGAATATCTCTCCAAAACGTGTTGAGTTTGAGAACGAACAAATATTAGTTCGCGTTTCGGATTCTGACACCCAGCTTGTAACTCGCGAAACGCTTGAAAAGGCGCTTGGTGATGACTACTACGTGGCTATGAACCTTGCCCCTGACACGCCAGAATGGCTTGAAGGCCTAGGTGGCGCGCCAATGAAGCTAGGTCTTGACCTTCGCGGTGGTGTTCACTTCTTGATGGAAGTGGATATGACCGAAGTGATTGCTAAGTCGCTAGAAGACGCAGAGGGTGGTTTCCGTACTTCGCTGCGTGAAGAGGGCATTCGTTATCGCGGTGTAAAACAGGTTGACGATCATATCGACATTACGTTCCGTGATGAAGATGCGCTAGACAAGGCAGAGTTCTTTTTGCGCAACCAAAGTCGCGACCTAACCTTTAACCAGGTGGACGACTTAACACTTCGCGCTATTTTTGCTGAAAGCAAGCTTCAGGAAATTCGCGACAACGCGGTTAAGCAAAACATTACCATTATTCGTAATCGTGTAAACCAACTTGGTGTGGCTGAGCCGCTTGTACAAAAGCAAGGTGCTGATCGCATCGTTGTGCAGCTTCCAGGTATTCAAGACACCGCCCGTGCGAAAGAGATTCTTAATGCCACAGCAACACTAGAATTTCGCATGGTAGATCAGAAGAACGATATCCGTGATGCATTGAACGGCCGCGTTCCTCCTGGCTCTCAAGTGATTGAAGATCAGCAAGGCATTCCTCAGCTTCTTGAAAAGCGTATTATGCTAACCGGTAGCCATATTATTGATGCGAATAGCGGTGTTGATGAGTACGGACTTCCGAACGTAAACATCTCGCTTGATTCTGAAGGCGGTAATAAGATGTCTCGCTCAACTCGTGGGAACATTGGTAAACCAATGGCTACGGTGTTTATCGAATACAAGTCGACTGGCGAACGTAACAAAGACGGCAAGCTAGTGTTTGAAAAACACGAGCAAGTTATCTCGGTTGCGACTATTCGTGCGCAGCTGGGTAGCAAGTTCCAAATCACAGGTCTTGATTCACCGAAAGAAGCCCGTGACTTAGCGTTACTACTTCGCGCAGGTGCACTGATTGCGCCAATTCAAATTGTTGAAGAGCGTACGGTTGGACCAAGCTTGGGTAAAGAAAACATTGAGCTGGGCATGCAGGCTATTATGTATGGTCTGGCAGCGGTACTTGTTTTCATGTTGATTTACTACAAAGCGTTTGGTGTGGTAGCGAACATCGCTCTGATTACAAACCTAGTTATGATTGTGGGCATTATGTCGATGATCCCTGGTGCAACGCTTACGCTACCGGGTATGGCAGGTATTGTACTGACCGTTGGTATGGCGGTAGATGCAAACGTTCTTATCTTTGAGCGTATACGAGAAGAGATACGTGATGGCCGCAGCCCACAGCATGCCATTCATCAGGGTTACGACAGTGCTTTTTCTACCATTCTAGATGCTAACATTACCACCTTCATTGCAGGCTTAATCCTGTTTGCCGTGGGCACAGGCCCAATTAAAGGCTTCTCGATTACACTGATGATTGGTATAGCAACCTCGATGTTTACCGCAATCCTAGTTACGCGCGTTATTGTTAACGCAGTATGGGGCGGTCGACGCGTAGAGAAATTGGCGATTTAAGGAAGTAACATGCAATTATTAAAACTATCCGATACCGTCAATTTTATGCGCCTTCGCATTCCTGCGATGGTGTTATCAACGGTACTCATTTTAGGTTCGTTCGTGTCGCTAGGCGTTAATAGCCTTAACTGGGGGCTAGACTTCACTGGCGGTACGCTAATTGAAGTTGGCTATGAGGACGCTGCTAACTTAGAAGGCATTCGCGCCCAGCTAAACGAAGCTAACTTTGAAGATGCTATAGTGCAGAATTTTGGCAGCAGCCAAGATGTACTTATCCGTATTGCTCCTCGTGATGGCGTTAAAGCTGTGACTATTGGTGAGCAGGTACTAGCTGCGCTGCGCGCTGATGGTACTAAGGTTGATATGCGTCGTATCGAGTTCGTAGGTCCTAACGTAGGTGAAGAGCTTACAGAGCAGGGCGGCCTTGCGATGCTAGTCGCACTCTTGTGTATTCTGGTTTATGTCGCGATGCGATTTGAATGGCGATTCGCTCTAGGGTCAGTGTCGGCACTAGCTCACGACGTTATACTTACGCTGGGTTTGTTTTCAGTACTTCAAATCGAGTTTGACCTTACGGTACTTGCAGCGGTACTAGCGGTAATTGGTTATTCACTTAACGATACCATCGTTGTGTGTGACCGTATTCGTGAGAACTTCCGCAAAATTCGTAAAGGTGAGCCTGTTGAGATTATCAATATCTCGCTAACGCAAACCCTAAACCGTACTATCATCACCTCATTAACCACGGTGTTGGTATTGGTTGCATTATTCTACAAGGGTGGTGCACTTATTCACGGATTTGCAACAGCATTGCTGTTTGGTGTAGTGGTAGGTACTTACTCATCGGTGTATATCGCAAGTTCAGTGGCACTTGCATTGGGTATTAGTAAAGAAGACCTAATGCCACCACAAGTGGAAAAGGAAGGCGCAGATTTAGATCCTATGCCTTAGTTTTACACGCTTGAAACGTACAAAAACCGCATCTACGATGCGG